>JAYURB010000063.1:0-4685 GCA_043756425.1 Bacteroidota bacterium | reverse complement strand
GCAACTCCTATAGGCAATGTTACATAGGAAAGTGGCGTATAAGAAATTCCATCGGTACTTACCTGCACTATTAGATCAGAGCTGGTAGTGTTTGCAGTATTTTTGTATATGCCGAACGATAATTGCAGATTACTCAGTCCGCTTGTATTAATGTTTGAAATGACAACGTTTTGCCCGGTTACATTAGATATAAATAAATTCCCACCACCGGAGGCACCTGAATATCCTGAAGAAGGACTTGTTGCACTTACTACACCGTTTCCGGAAAAAGTAAGGAGATCGTTGTCAAATCCATTGGATGTTTCGTAAGTGTTAATGGGTGTATCAGAGTTGATTGTTCCTATTGTTTCGGTAAACACAGGCAAAGGATGGGAAAAACTTTTTACTACAACTTCTGCTGGTGCTGAAGTTCCAGTGCAAATTAAAGCATCTGTTATTGCGACCGTGTAGTTACTTTGTACAGTTGCTACTATTGACTGAGTAGTAACACCGTTTGACCATAAGTAAGAAGCTCCGGTTGATGCTGTAAGTGTTACAGAATTACCCTGACAAAAAGTAAGCGGACCGCTTGCGGTAATAAGTGCCGACTGATTACAGTTTCTCCAGCAATAATCAATTGTTGCTGCAGTAGCAGCAGCTCCTGCATGCGGTAAACTAAACATATCTTCAATTGTTCGCAGAATATTGTAATGATTAATTACATTCGGATAATTGCCGTGTTGAACCTTTTCTCCGATAAATAAAGTCAATACATGAAGTTGTGACTGGTAATCATCTTCATCAAAAGTCAGAATAAGTACACTGTTGTTCAATTTAGCCCATTGAATGTAGGCATTCAGATTTGTCTGAAGCCAGTTGTCGCCATCAGCTATTGATCCATCATGCATATTATGGAGTTCATTGGGAACTACAAAGGATACTGAAGGCAATAAATTATAATTCGTTGGAAAAGCCGTAAATGGCTGATTGAGAATAGAAGGTATTCCATTCGTTGGTCCATCTTGCCAGTTTACCCAGGGATTATGTTTTCTATCATAAGGCGGCACCGATACGCCGTTAAAGCCCACAGAGGGAAGGCTCTCAGCATATCCAATAAAGGTTTTTGATGCAGCAATTAATTCGGCGCCAAGATTTGGAGTAAGAAAAGGTAGAACAGGAGGCAGGCTATTACTTAACATTCCCTGATTGGAACCCGAAAAGAGTTGAAGGTAGTTTGGCTGGCTGGCATTAATTAAACCAAAAGACAGTGTAAATAATGCTGCTTTACTGTCATTAATGAGACTATTAATATACGGAGCAGCCGAAGAGCCTACTACCTGATTGTAGGAATGATTTTCAAAAATTACTACTACAACTTTATTGGCAGCAGGGACAAGTGCAAGTACATTTTTATTCTGAATACAACAAACTAAAAGTTGAAATGCAAGTACTTTAATATTAAAACAAAAAAAAATTTTCAAGTAAATAATTTTTAAACGTCCCGCATGCCTTCAATGTCAGAAAAAATCTTTTCAAAAAAGCGGGAATTAATTTGACACATATAAAAGTAAGCATAATAAACCGGTTTGATGTAAGATTCGAGAAATAAATATTTTTTTGTAGTTTCTGACTCTTTTACAGTTTTTACCTGAAATGTCTAATAATATTTCAGTAATCTTAACTAAAGTGCTTTTCTGACTCAAAAATTGACATTACATCTCTTGTAATCAAACACTTTTATTTTTGAATAATTATTTTTTTAATTTCAGACCTGTTTTTTGATTATACTACAACGGAATAGATACCGTTATTTAGATTTTTAATATTTATCGATTGTTGATTTTGATTCAAGATCTCTGAGAAAACCAATTCTCCAATCGAATTGAAAATATTTAATGTGCAATCTGAATATTTTTTATTGTTAACGGAAATTACCAAAATCTCAGAAGTAGGATTGGGAAACGTTTCAAAAGTTAAATCAGAATTGTTATCTTCTATACCAACACTTCCTCCATTGGTCGTTTTCAAAATTTTTCCTGTTTCTCCAACAGCATAACCGGTATTGGCATCGACAAAATAAACTGAATTTAATATTTTAGTGGTACCACTAGTTTGACTAACCCAATTCAATCCGCCATCTGTTGTTTTCAATATTTTGCCATTATAACCAACAGCATAACCATCGTTTAAGGTGCCTTTAGGAGCAAAACTTACAGAATACAAAACACCTGTTGTTCCGCTTGTTAAACTATTCCATGGAGTTCCTCCTGTAGTTGTTTTCAGAATTTCACCGCTGTTGCCAACGGTAACTCCTGTTGAGGCATCGGAGCAGTATATGGAATACATTGCATAACCGGTAGGAATGCTTTGCAAAGTCCAGGTAGTTCCGCCATCCGTTGTCTTGACTATTTTACCATTGGTGCTTTCTCCTCCTGCTGCATAGCCGGTATCTGTATCTAAAAAGTAAACTGAGTTTAACCATTTATTGGAGTTGCTGGTCTGTGGTGTCCAGTTTGCACCGGCATTGGTTGTTTTATAAATTACTCCGCCGGTGAGATATCCTCCAACAGCATAGCCAATCGTTGCATTCGGAAAATAAATTGAGCGAAAGGATTCTGTTGTCCCTGTAGTTAATGGATTCCATGTTGAGCCTCCATCAGTAGTCTTGAGAACAATACCTCCGCCGCCACCTATATAACCCGTTTGCGGGTCAGTAAAGAAAACGGTATTTAAGATTGTAGTTGTTCCGCTTGTTTGTGGAGACCAAGTGGTGCCTCCATTCGTTGTATTGAGAATGGTTCCGTCTAAACCTACAGCCCATCCTGTATTGGCATCAACGAAAAATACGGATTTTAATTCTGAAATGGTGCCACTGGTTTGTGTTACCCATTGTGCTTTTGTACTAATTGAGACTGCAATAAAAATGGTTAATAGAGAGGTGATTTTTTTCATTTGATTTTGTCAGTGATTTGTGTGCTGACTCCGCACAGTTATTATTTTTAATTAAGTGTCAAATCTAAAGCTTTACTTTTATCCACTCTTTATTCTACATCCTTTCGATTTGGCCCTTTTTTATCTATTTATGAGGTTTTTCCGTCGATAATTTTGCATATGACTAATAATTTTGAATTTTGAAAATGTTTACCTAAATTTCCTAAAGTTTAAAAGTTTTTATCTGTTTACTAAAGAGTTAGTAATTGAAAATAAGTTTAATAATATTTTATTAATGAAACTTTATCAAAATCAAAATGAAAAAAAAATTACTATCGGAAAAACCCCGGGCGGTTATTCTTTTAACACTGTTCTCTTTTTTACTTAGTTTTAATTTAGCTAATGCTCAAAATTGGTTGTGGGCTAAAAGTACTTCAGCCGGTATTAACAAGATTGTTGTAGATGGAAATGGTAATTCATATGTTACCGGTTTTTTTGGAGATACAGTGACCTTTGGCAATACCTTACTTGTCAGTTCAGGTGGTGCTGATATTTTTTTGGTAAAGTACGATGCTTCAGGATTGGTGCAATGGGCAAGAAAGGCCGGAGGTACTTTAAATGATGTAGGTCGAGGTATTGGCATAGATGGGAATGGTAATATTTATATTGCAGGTTATTACAGTGAAGACTACGATAGTGGGTCCACTGCACCTTGTGTTTTCGGAGGGTCTACAATTTTCTCTTCTGGAGAAACGGAAATCTTTCTTGCCAAATATGATTCAACAGGAATGCTGAAATGGGTTCGCAGTGCAGGTGGACAAGGTTTTGATTATTGCGATGCACTCAGTGTCGATGCTTCCGGAAACTGTTTTCTTACCGGATCATTCGGATATGATTTTTATAATGGCTTTGGAGGGTTTAGTGCTATATTTAGCACTGTTACATTAACTCCTGTTGGCCAGGAAGATGTTTATGTTGCAATGTATAATGATGCCGGTTTGTTAATATGGACAGAACAGGGTTCCAGTGTAGATCAGGCCAGAGCTTTTAGTATAACAACTGATGGCGCCGGTAGTGCATTCATATCAGGTGTTTCATTTGGAGGAGTTGTATTCGATTCTAATTATTTACAAAACGGGTATTTTTTTGCCAAATGCAACTCATTAGGGTGGCAATGGTCAAAAGGTTGCCAAACGGATTTTGGCAATAGCTTTGGGACCTCTCAATGTGTGGACTTCTCAGGGAACTCTTATTCTTTAGGTGAAATTGATGAAGATGCCATATTCGGTGTCGATACACTTCATGTCGGAAGCAGTGGCTCTAATTCGTTTATAATAAAATATGATGCTTTAGGTTCAATAGTTTGGGCAGAACTAATTGGCGGAAATTATTCTTTCAGCGCAAATGAAATTCATCTTGGTTTGAATGGAAATGTTGTATTTGCGGGGGATTTCGTGGATACATTGATTTTAGCAAACGATACCCTGATTAGTCGTGGATTCGGGGATATTATCATCGTAGAAATTGACTCAAGTGGAAATATATTCAGCACTAAAAGTGTTGGAGGAATAAAGAATGAATATTGTACTGATTTGTCAATTGACCAAACCGGCAATCTATATTTAATCGGTCGTTTTAATGATATTCTTGAGGTACTGCCGGTCCATCTTGGTGCCCGTCAGCCGCGTCTGCATGTTGAAGAACGACGTGAGGCACGTGTTGTCGTACCTGTGAGGGGGGGGCAGTCAGAGCTAAACCCTAAACCCTAAACCCTA
>JAYURB010000062.1:0-2055 GCA_043756425.1 Bacteroidota bacterium | reverse complement strand
ATTCAATATTCCAGCGATCAGAAGATTCTTTTAATTTTTCCCAATGCCCCGAAGAGCTGGTAACAGGCACAAAACGGACGTGAGCCATTTTTTCCCATTCTTTTGCAGATAACTGCGGTCTCCATAGAGCCTGAGGTTCTGGACGAATGGTAATATATTTTCCAAAGCGTTCAAGTTTTAGAAAATCGCCACAATCAATTAATTCGTAATCGTCAAACTTTTCGGGAGTTAAAAGAAGCATTTTTTAATTAGTTAATTAGTTAATTTGAGAATAGGAAAGCAACTCTACAATATTAAAGTGTTTTAATTAATAAATCCTCAAAATACCCCTTACCCCAATCAATTTCAATTTCCCTCTGTCCCGTAGGGACAAAATCTCGGTGGAATAATTAAATTGACAAAATGATTATATAAATTGAAGGTAATTTGGGTTTATTTTTGGAAATATTACAGATTATTTTTTAGAAAATTTCGAGTTTTACAGGGCATGAAAATTAATAGGTCTTTATTAAGGTTGGTAATGGATAATTCTTTTAAATAATTAAGGCGTAATTACATTGAGTAAAAGTTATAAACATATGACCTTTATTCAATAGCCAAATTATATATTTATACCATCATTATAAAGCTATAAATCATATAAAAAGGGAAATGGATATTAATAATAGTGAAATGACAATAGAAAATCTAAAGCAAAAGATTGAAAACCAGGCGAATCTAATAAAGGAATTGACCCGGGAAAATGAAGAATTGTACCACCAATACAACCATTTGATAATTAGAAATGGAAAGCTGTTACAGCGTATTGATGACTTTCAAAAAATCATCAATGAAATGCATATTCGCGTTGAAGAACAGCAGCTAATTAACGGCAATATGATGCAGTTAAATGACAGGCTCCGGATAAAAAATGATACTATATATTCAGGAATTAGAGGTCAGGAAAAAGAGTATTTGAGTGCACCGGTTGATTCAAAAGCACATGAAACTCTATCCTCTTTTGATATAAAGGATCTCAGCAAACGCTGGAAAAGTTACCCTGGTCAACTGGCTCAAAATGAGCCCAACCTGCGTAAGCAAATATTTATGCTTATTCATCTATATAGTAGTTCGCCATTGGCTTCTGCTGATCTTTTTAGCAAAGCAGGAGTTGGGGGAGTTACGGGAGCCAGATATGTCAGTTACCTGAAAAAACTGGGGTTGATTTGCTATACAGGAGCCAGAAAAAAGGGGCATTATCACATTACACAAACAGGAAAAGAATTTCTGGAAAATAAAAACCAGCAGCTCATTCAGGAGAAAGAAAAAATCAATAAACCGGAAAATTCCCGGGCGAAAATTTTTATGGAAAACACAAGTAATCGAAATGAAATTAACATAGATCATAATGATTTATGATACGGTCTAATAAAACCAGTTAATGGATTTTTTATTGAACTTCCGAAATACAAATGTTATGTGCCACCCTATGACATGCACGGTCAATGAGAAATAAAACATTTTTACTTATTGTGACAACCATTTTATTTGTGGTGCTGCTGGATTTTTCGCCTGCCATTTATCAATCAATTTTCGAAAATGGTGGAACTGCGGTAAAAACTTATCATTATGATATATCTGGTGACAGCTTACTTAAAATAATTACTGAAAAGTTTGGCAACATAAAATCTAAAAATGAAAAGCTTTATATTACTTCGGTTTTGCCAGATAAGAATGGCAGTGGATTTACCTACGTGCGACTTTGTTCTCAAAACACAAATGAGAATATGCATTTTTGGGTGCGAACAAAACAAGAGAGCTTTACAAAGGGAACTGAAATAATATTTTATGGAATTTCAAATTCTGATGATTTTCATAACACCCGAAGAATAAATACTGAAGATTACATTTCTCGACAATTGAAGATTAATCAATTTGAAGGACTTGTCATTGATAAAATAAATTCAGAGATGGGCGGCACATAACAACTAAGGCTTCGTTTTGCGCGCAGCGCTCGAAATGAAGCCGATGTTGCACAGCCTGCCCCTTTTTTACGGGGGAACCTCCGGTAGTTTT
>JAYURB010000061.1:0-2057 GCA_043756425.1 Bacteroidota bacterium | reverse complement strand
ATTTTTACAAATCTTAGAAAATCTTTTCCGGCCATAATTCTATTGTTATTAAATTAAAAAATCCAAACGATTCTGAAAACATGCCGTTTTTCCCTTCTATCTTCGGCAACTTTTTTAACGATTTCATGAATAGTGATGTCGTTGCAAAAAATGTATTTCACTCTGTTCCTGCTGTACACTTCTTTTTCAAGGTCTTTCACATTGCATGAAACGGTTTCGGCTGATTCTATTACTGCTGAATATGACAAAGGTATTTTGAAGGTTCACCTTCCCAAAATAGAAGAGGCTAAACAGAAGCCAGTTAAGGAAATAGCAGTTTCTTAAATTTAGTACAATTATGTTTGCAATAAACCACTCTAATTATTGAGTGGTTTATTTTTTGCTGTAGTGATAATTCCTTTTAGAATAACAGTTTCTCTGCAAAAGGGAAGCGCTCTATTGACCACCTATTTTTATTACCTTCGCGGTCAAATAAAGGTTTATTCTTCATGTCTGAAAATAAAAAAATAATACTTGTTACAAACGACGATGGTGTAACGGCTCCCGGTCTGCATGCACTTGTTGAAGCCGTAAAGCATCTGGGCGAAATTTATGTTGTTGCCCCTGACAGTCCTCAATCGGGCATGGGACATGCCATTACAATTAATAGTCCATTGCGCCTGGACCATATTGATGTAATGGGTGAACAAAAATGGTATCAATGCAGTGGAACTCCTGTTGATTGCGTTAAGATTGCAATTGATAAAATTCTTCACCGCAAACCTGATCTTTGTGTCTCGGGCATAAATCATGGAAGTAACTCTTCTATTAATGTAATTTATTCCGGAACCATGTCGGCCGCTATGGAAGGTGCTATTGAGGGAATTCCTTCCATAGGATTTTCTTTATCTAATTATTCGCTAGATGCTGATTTTACTGCAGCAAAACATTATGCTTCCATTGTTGCAGGAAATGTATTGAGGGCCGGGTTACCTACAGGAACTTTGCTAAATGTAAATATCCCCAATCTACCGCTTACTTCACTCAAAGGTGTTAAGGTTTGCCGTCAGGCAAATGCCAAGTGGGTGGAAGAATTTGATGAAAGACTTGACCCCAATAAAAGAAAATATTACTGGCTTACCGGAAAATTTATTAACCATGATAGAGGTGAGGATACCGATGAATGGGCTCTAGCCAATGGATTTGTTTCTTTAGTACCGGTACAATTTGATTTCACGGCGCACCATGCTATTCCATTCCTCAACGAAATGAATTATGAATTTGGAAAGATGGAATAAGGATTCTTTTTTAATGGGCATTATTGCCGGCTTACTATCATTGGTTATATTTTACTTTATACTGAATGCAATCCGTTTTGCTGTCATCAATTATTACGGCAATCCCTATATGCTTAAACCGCCAACTGTTCAACTTTTAGTTATGATGGTTAACGTTATTATATTCAGACTACTCATGATAAATCTGGATAAAGAAAAAACAGCGAAAGGATTTTTATTTGTTACAGTTCTTGTCTCGCTGGGGTATTTTTATTTCCTGTTCAAATGATGAAGCTATATATCATTGCGGGCGAAGCTTCCGGAGATTTGCACGCTGCCGATCTTTTAAGAGAATTAAAACTTAAGCATCCCGCTATGCAAGCAAGAGCCTGGGGAGGCGATTTGTTAAAGGCAGAGGGAGCTGCCATCGTAAAACACTACAAGGATTTAGCGTTTATGGGTTTTGCGGAAGTATTGTTAAATCTCCGGACAATTTTAAGAAACATAGATTTTTGTAAAACGGACATCTTAGAATACAAGCCTGATGCAATTATTCTTGTTGATTACCCGGGCTTTAATTTAAGGATTGCTGAATTCTCCAAGAAGAATGGTTTCCCTGTTTATTATTATATTTCTCCACAGGTTTGGGCCTGGAAATCATCGCGTGTAAAAAAAATAAGGGAGAGTGTAAAAAAATTATTTGTGATTCTTCCTTTTGAAAAGGAATTTTATAAAAAGTACGATTACGAAGTTGAATACGTCGGCCACCCATTAACCGATGTAATTCGCAGAAAAAGTGAA
>JAYURB010000060.1:0-4700 GCA_043756425.1 Bacteroidota bacterium | reverse complement strand
TTGAATTATAAGTGATGATAGGCTGCCAATCGATAAACGAAGCATCGTTGCTGTACATAATTCCGGCATAAGGAACTTTTTCTCTGTTTGAAGCACTTTCTTTAGCCTTTAAGCCATTGATAGCTACATTTCCAATATAGCCGAATTTTGATGTTTGCCATTTTGCATCTTTAGAACCATCTGTAAATACAAATAGATAGTCAGTAAGACGGCCAAGGTTAACCCTGGTTGCATTATTCTGCGCATAAGCTGAAGAAAATAATGTCAAACCGGCTATTAAGAAATAAATCCATTTAATTTTAAGGCTCGTTTCCATATGCATTGGAAGAGTTCCTGTGTTTTTGTTTGTTCTTGTTTCTGTTGTTGCCATTTTGCGTTTTTTTATTTAGAAGCAATTAAGCTCTAAACGTGGTAAAAGTCAAAGTTTAGTTGGTTAATGGCAGTCTTGCTTGGTTAAAGTAAATGGATTTGGAGGTGAATGTTTGAATGGGGGCCTGTGAAAATAATTTGACAAAAAATGTAAGAATTATTATGTTTTTAAGTTAATAAAAAGCTTAATTATCAACGAATATATTATTGTTTGGTGAATTTGTAATTTCATTCTTTGTTTTTGATCGTTAATTAGAATATTTATTTTGAATGTATTTTATTAATAATTAATTATTTCGATAATAAAGTGTAATAAAATTGAATAATTCATAAAGAGATTATTTTAGATTAAATAATATCTGAAGGAATTTATGTCAGTACTACATTGATTTATGTAAATTCAATTCCTCTTTTGAGTCATTGTTTTTAATAAAATATTGCAATTACTTTGTCATTACATTAATTTTACAATAAATATTTACAGCCACGCTTGTAAATACAATACCTCTAATATCTTTACCATACCAAGCGTATCCAAACCACAATATTCCAATAACGCTTTTCTCGTTTCAGAATGATCGCTATTCCTGTCGAAAACCATGCGCTCAAATGCGATACTAGCATCGCCGCCTTCGGAAATTGCAAGTCCTTGGTAGCTTAATTCAGGTACAAGTGCCGGAAGTACTTTCTTAATGGAATACGATCCATGCATTGTATGCACGTAATAAAGTCGTTCACGAAATGGTGCCATCAGATCTTTAATGCGCTCAATGCGTTTTTCGAGATGCTTGGCATATTTAGGAAATGATTCAGCGAGATCCTTAAGGCGGCTGATTTCAAAAGACTGATTGTATGTGAGAATATCACCCGGATTTGATGTGTCGGAAAGAAGTCTTTCAATAAATTCAATGCGGGGATCACCTGAGGCATCGGCTAAAAATTCGTAGTGTTTCAAAGAAGCACTTTTCTTTTCAAGATAGTGAAGTGAATACTGAAATGGAATTTGCTGATAAGGTCTGCTTTGATTGTACTGGGGAACTGCAGGTGCGTAGGTTTCGAAATCCAGGAAATGAAGAGGGTAGGTAATGCTCTTCAGAAATTCTTTTATACCTTTTTTGTCAATGTAATCCTTCTTTTTCAAAAATAGTGTTACCTGTTGTTGTTGTTTCTCATTCAGTATATCAATTGGCTTAAGGTCTTTATAAGCAACCATTCCTTGCGAATACAAGTCAAATTTCTTTTCTGTCCGTAAATTGGCAATGTCGAAGATAGAATTTTTTGGAATATGCGACCAGCAGTGTTCCTTGAAATCACAGGTATACGGATCTGTACAGTGAGGGCCTATATCAATTTTGGGTACTGACTTTTGACTGATTACTTTTTTTAGTTCAGTAATTTTCTGTTCAATGAATTCTTGGTTTTCCAGTACCGTATCCATGACAGACTCATAGGTAAAAAGTTCTTTGATTTTCAGCTCGCCCTGCCTTACGTATTCATTATTAACATAAATAATGGAAATATCACTCAATGTAAGTCCGGAGTTAGAAATTACATAATACTGAAGCGATGCATCGATAATATTAACTTCTTTTACTTCAGTTGAACTTTTTACCTCATATGCTTTCCACTTACCGCTCTTCTTTACCAAAATATCAATAGCAGCTAAAACACCATCGTATTGAAAAGCTGCTTCGTAAATTATACCAACTCCATTTTTTATTAGGTTTTGTGTTAAGATAACTGATTCCTGATATTTATACGGTGTCTCCGGACTAGCATCTGTTCCACCGGGAAAAAGTTGTCGTGCAAGTTCACCAACGCTTGTGCCCCGGTCGAAAATGGCTTGCTGCTGATCAGAGGTTTTAGTTCTGAGTTGTGGCTGATGTTTATGTAAATAGAGGGCTTTGGTACATTGGCAGCCTTTGAGGCAGGTTGATTTAGAAAGGATGTGCCGTGGCAAAGTGTTGGTGGGCATTAGCTTTTAATATTTATAAGGAAGAATAAAGATAAAAATATTTAAGAGAGAAGAAGCAATATATAAATTCCATTGGCTAATATGCTTAAAAGTTCCTTCGAAATTTAAATTTTAAAGTTCTGTTTAATTAAAAAGGAAACGCCCTGGATAATTTTAAATATCCGGGGCGTTACTTTTTTTATTAACCTGATTTAGTTTTGCTTAACTAAACGAATAAGGTAATTTGAATTAGTAGTACTTATTTTAAGGAAATACATGCCATTTGCATATTGTCCGAGATTTGCCGGATAGGAAGCACCTCCTTTTAATTCCCAGGAAGCAAGCAGTTTTGATTCAAGGTTGAATAATTCTACTTTACAGTTTTCATTTATTTTACTTAAATCGATAATAATGTCTCTGGATAAAGGATTAGGATATACACTGACTAAGCCGTCATTACTAATATCTTTTATGGTAGTACAACCATCTACATAAATACTGTCAGTAGCCGAATTGGAACAAGTGGTAGATGGATCCACGTACGTAAATACGATAATGTGATAACCACTTCCCGCAGCAGAAGGATTAAAATCATTACCTGTAACAGCTGTTCCGCTATAACTTCCGTTAACAGGATTGCCTCCGGAAAGAGTACGTATACCGTCTACAATACAAATGGTATCAAATGGTAAGGAGAAGGTAACAACAGGTAAAGGATTTATTATTACATCAATTGTATCCGATGCTGAGCAGGTTGCCAAATGAGTGACAGTAACATAATAACTTCCTGTTGTATCAATACTTAATGTTTGATTCGTGCTGCTGTTATTCCACAGATACGTGTCGCCTGTATTTCCTGCATCGAGAAGTAGAGAACCGCAAGTCGTAGTGTTAATTCCAAGATTAACTACAGGTAAAGGTGTTACTGCAACCTGAAGGGTATCTTTGTTTAAACAGCCGGTTGTAGAATCGTATGCCTGCAAATAGTAGGTTAAATTTGTAACCGGTAGTGCCCAAACAGAATTACCTGTTGTATTGCTTAGCGTTGCTGTTGGTGTCCAGGAATAATTATAATTCAAATTGGCACTTGTAACAGACAAGTTTGTTGAGTCGCCTTGGCAAATAGAAGATAAAGAAATTGATGCGTTAATAGAAGGCGCCGGATTAACTGTAAAATTAGCAGCAACTCTATTACTCAGGCAGCTGGTTTTATAATGCACGATGCCATTAAATACGTGCGGACTTCCCGTACAATTAAACATTGGTCCACTATAACCGTCTTCGATTTGTAAATCGGAATTTATTGAATTTGCATTTCCTAATCCTGATCCGGTTGTGGAATAAACATTTGTTCCAGTATACGTCATAACATAGAAAGAATAAGTTTTTCCTGCAGGTATCAGTATAGACATATTAAAAGGAATTGTTGTTGGTAATCCTACTCCCGGAGAAACGACATTGGAAACCGAGTCAACAAATATCCATCCGTTGCTGCTTGTATTGCTTCCCGGTACGTTCAGGAAATTATCTTTCCTGTAATAAACTCCCCAGGAGTTTGTTCCGCCTACGCCATGACCGTCGAATCCTGTAATGATAACGTTGTTGAAGGCTGTAATTGTAAACATGTTACCATCAGTATTTAGCGTCTGCGCGAATGTTGTAGTATCAGTTTTGTTTGAACTTATGTTTCCAATTGCTGAAGCATAGAAGGTACCTGAGGCAGAGACGTTTTTCGTCAAGACTAGCCCTGTATCAATTACTGTTCCTCCGATAAGGGAGTCAAACCATGCAACTTCGCTAGCAAAAGAAGCATGTAAATTTACAGGTCCGCTTCCGCATCGAACAGTATCTACCGTTACGGGATCAGAAACATTATTAATAGCTATAGTATCAATGGTTGTAAGAAGGATTCCGCAAGTTTTAGCCTGATAATAAGTTAGAACAATTGGAGAAACAGTTAAAGTTGGATTGATGGCTCCGGAGATAGGAGACCATGTTGTTCCATTGGTAGATTGTTGCCACTGTATAGACGCACCAAACGTTTGTCCTGTTAGCGAAAGTGTAATGGGCAATCCTGAACAAATTGTCGCAGACGATGGAGTTACTACTCCGCCGTAAACACCTACTGAAATTGGAGCTAACGTATCGTTAATTGCATAATTGTCACCTGAAGTAGTAGTTACAATGTTGAAAAAATATTTTCCAACAATTGACATATTATAAACATCAATAAAAAATGATTTAGAAGCTCCGACAGCAAGAGTTCCAGTATTAATAATTTTTACAGGGAGGGTTAGCGGATTCGGTCCTGTTGTAGAAACATAAATGGAACAGGGTTGAGCGACGAAATTGATCGATTGTGTTCCGTAATTTTTAA
>JAYURB010000059.1:0-2060 GCA_043756425.1 Bacteroidota bacterium | reverse complement strand
TAACCCACATTGCAGCTAATATGTTCATAAGTGCCCGATTTATGGGTCATTTATTAACAACACAAAATTAAGTGATTGATGATCAGTAGTAAATTTTTGAAAAGTGCTTTGTAGTCCCCCATAAATTGTTGTGGAATGAGAATGATTGAATTTTCTTTACACTGTGTTTCTAAAATGCATCTTCAAGTACGAAAAATCAACAGGAGAACGGGTGATGCATTATCGTCTGGTAGAAAGTTACCGGGTAGATGATCGGGTGAAGCATGAAACAATTTTAAATCTTGGAAAATTAGAAGAGTTACCGGAAGTGGAACAGAAGAAGGCATTGGCGCAACGCATCAATGATTTAATGCGACAAAGTGCTACGGGTAAAAGCAATCTGTTTGTTGAGACAGATGATTTAACAGAACACTTAGCACAAAAGTTTTTTCAAGAGATAAAAAGCAAGCAACGCATAAACGCAGGGAAGGGGAAGGACTATCATGTAATAGACACTCAAACCATAAAAAACAAAGATGTAAAAGAAGCAGGAACGGAATGGTTGTGTTATCAAGCGTTGGAACAACTGCAAATTCGCAATGTGTTTGAGCAAAAACAATGGAGCGAAACGGACATACAACTTGCCTTCACACACATTATCAGCAGAGCGTCTTACCCGGCATCCGAATTTAAAACTTCGAGGTGGATACAAGAAAACTCTTCGGTCTGTGAAATCACCGGGTATCCAAAAGAGTTTATAACAAAAGACAAGCTCTATAAAATCAGTCATCAATTATTTTCTATAAAAGATGAATTAGAAAAACACTTAAGCAAAACGACGAATGAATTATTCGACTTAAATGATACCATTATTATCTATGACCTGACCAATACTTACTATGAAGGATCGATGCTTGGCAGTAATCTGGCCAGGTTTGGCCGAAGCAAAGAGAAGCGTAATGATTCACGCATCGTCGTATTAGCCGTGGTAGTTAATGTTGAAGGGTTTTTAAAATACTCACAAATCTTTGAAGGCAATATGAGTGATAGCAATTCATTGCAACACATCATAGAGGAATTATCCAATCGCACATCGGGGACAGGAAGAAAGCCTGTAGTGGTATTAGATGCAGGCATCAGCAGTGAAGAAAATTTGCAATTATTACGCAACCATCAGTTTGATTACTTATGTGTCTCGCGAACAGGATTGAGCAAATATCAAATCGATCCTAACGCACAGCCCATTACCATTACGGACAATAAAAATCAACCACTCACTTTAAAAAAAGTAAACGTAGAAGGACTATCGGATAACTTCTTATTGGTAGAAAGCCTGGGAAAATCATTGAAAGAAAAAAGTATATACAGTCGCTTTACCCAGCGATTTGAGCAAGCCATGAACCAGGTAAGGCTGGGCTTAGAAAAAAAGGGCGGCATTAAGAAGCATAATAAAGTGTGGGAACGCATTGGCCGGATCAAAGAAAAATATCAACGTGTGGGGAAATTTTATGAAATAAATACCCTGCAGGATAGTAACGGAAAAGTGACTGACATTAACTGGTACCAAAAACCGATAGAAAAAAACGAAGGCCGATACTTGCTTCGCACAACACTCAGTGAACAAGATGAAAAAGTGCAATGGACCATTTACAATACTATTCGTGAAATAGAAGCGACGTTCCGTGTATTGAAAACAGATCTCGATCTTCGTCCAATTTATCACAAAACCGATCAAGCCTCCATGGCGCATCTGCATCTTGGATTATTAGCTTACCAAATTGTAAACACTGTCCGCTATCAACTAAAACAAAAAGAAATTAACTCACAGTGGATAGAAATTGTCCGAATCATGAACACTCAAAAAATGGTAACCACAACAATGGAAAACCAATACGAACAAACCATTGTTGTACGCCAATGCAGTGAGCCTTCACCGAAAGCATCCGCCATTTATCAAGCACTTAACTATAAAGAAAAACCCTTTTCAAAGAAAAAATTTGTAGTCCCCCAAAACGAAATTATTTTTTATGAAAAACCTAATTTACAGCCACTTAGCGGTAGTTAGCTGCAATGTGGGTTAA
>JAYURB010000058.1:0-2063 GCA_043756425.1 Bacteroidota bacterium | reverse complement strand
CCGGTTGGTGTATCTGTAATGATGCGTAAGACATTTACTATACCCGATACTTCTCTTATCTCTAAAGCAATTTTAATGATGGATTACGATGACGGATTTGTTGCTTATCTGAATGGTGTGGAAATTGCGCGTTCTAATATGGGGACACCGGGAACAAGACCTTTGTGGAATGATGTGGCCTTAAGTTCTCATGAAGCATTAGGTTACCAGGGATTACCAATAGATTCATTTTATCTATCACGAAAGTCTTTCAAATCATTATTGGTTCCGGGCACTAACGTTTTGGCAATCGAAACCCACAACAGTACTCCAACCGGAAGTGACCTTTCTTCAATTCCTTACTTGTTTTTTGGAATGGCAAATTCAACAACTTCTTTTTCAGCTGTTCCTTCCTGGTTTGTAGCATCAAGTCAGGACTATTTCAGTGCGAATTTTAAATTGTCGCGTAATGGAGATAAACTATGGGTAACTAATCCGGGAGGAGTTACGGTTGACTCGAAAGCTTGTCCTGCTATGCAAACGAATAATTCCATTGGTAGAAAACCGGATGGAGCAAACTCTTGGTGTTACTTTTCAACACCAACACCCAATGCCAGCAATAATGGTTCTATCTGTTATACAAATTATGCAGGGGATCCTATTTTTTCAAAAGCAGGCGGATATTATTCAAGTTCACAATCGCTTACATTAACAACTACAACACCCGGCGGTTCAATTAGGTATACAACCAACGGCGATGAACCTAAAACGACAAGTAAATTATATACAGGATCGATATCAATATCATCCTCAAGAACCATAAGAGCTAAAGTATTTGCAATTGGCTATTTGTCCAGTAATACAATTACTAATTCATATTTTATTGGCGCCAGTTCACATCTGCCTACTTTTGCAATTACAACAGACTCGCTTAATCTTTGGGATTACAATACGGGTATATATGTCATGGGTCCCAATGCTTCAACTACTTCGCCTTATAAGGGCGCTAACTTCTGGCAGGACTGGGAAAAGCCTGCATCGATTGAGTTTTTTGACAGAAATAAAAATCTAGTAGTCCGCTTTGGAGCTGATATTAAGATTTACGGAAATTATTCAAGAGCAAATCCTCAAAAGAGTTTTGAAATAAAACTTCACGACCACTATGGATTAGGTTCATTTACGTATCCTATGTTTCCGGATAAACCTTTCGTTACAGACAATGACAATATCGTTTTAAGAAATGGCGGCACTGATGCAAAAAAAGTTCATTTCAGAGATGCTTTTATGGAGCGTTTGCTTAAAACAACTTATACAGGATATCTTGCTACGGATCCTACTGTTCTTTATTTAAACGGTGAATATTGGGGCGTTTATCTAAACAATGAAAATCATGATAATCATTGGATGAAAGATAATTTCGGATTAAATAAAGATGAAATTGATTATTTGAAGGAAGGTGGTTCAAGTATTGGCATTCAACAAGGATCCGATGCCTCCTTCTGGACATTATATAATTATGCTACAACACAAACACCAACAACTCAACAATATTACGATCAGATTAATGCCTCGCTTGACTTAAAAAATTATACCGATTATTTTGTTGCAGAAACATTTTATAACAATGGAGACTGGATGGGTCCATGGACAAACAATATTCAAATGTGGAGACCGAATAAAGCAGGAAGTAAATGGAGATATCTTGTTTATGACCTGGATTTCGGTTTGGGATTTTCCGGATCAGTTACAGATAATCGTTTACAAATAGCCAGGAATCCAACAGCATTCAGTTATTCTTCAGAAATGTTTGATGCTGTTCTCAAAAATCCAACCTATAAGCGATACTTTATTAACCGCTATGCCGACCTGATGAATACTATTTTTCTTCCGGCAAGTGCCAATAGTGTAATGCATGCTTACAAAGATACGATGGCTTTTGACATGACCGCTCATTATGCCAAGTGGGGTGGAAGCGTATCCGGCTGGAATACCTACATAAACGATATGATGACATTTGAAAGTGGACGCTTGAGTGTACAGAAAAATTATATTAAATCGGAATTTAGTTTACAAGGCATTGTTAC
>JAYURB010000057.1:0-2065 GCA_043756425.1 Bacteroidota bacterium | reverse complement strand
CATGTTGAAAAAATTTTATCAAATAGCTTCTCATTCATGTCAATCATACCAAGAATGAGGTTTTCTATCAAATCTTCATTCTCCGTTTTTACAAGATTAATGGAAGATACTTTTTCATGAATCTCTGTTTCACTCATTTCTGAAATTTCAGAAATTTTAATACCATGCTTATTTAAGAGACTAATATTAAGCAATCTGCGAAGGTCATCATTCGAATAATATCGTATATTTGTATCCGTTCGGCTGGGCTCAATTACACCAAAGCGCTTTTCCCAAATTCTTATGGTATGCGCTTTTATTCCTGAAAGCTTTTCAAGATCTTTAATAGAATATTTGGATGGAAACTTCACTTGAGAATGCAAATATATGAACTGTTTAATATTTTTGCAAATTAATTAAACAAATTATTTACTAAATTGCATTTAAAAAATAGAAATTAAATAGGTATCAAGTCGAAATTTTGAATTCATATCTTGCCCTTACTAACTAATCTAAAAAGTATTGACCAACAGGAAACACATTATCTTATTTGATGGAATCTGCAATCTATGTAATAACTCCATTCGTTTTATCAGTAAGCGAGATAGCAAAAGGATATTCACCTATATCCCTTTACAATCTGAAGAAGGAAGAAACCTGTTAACAAAATTTAATACAACTCCGGAGCCAAATAACTCTATTGTATATATTATTAACGATACTATATTCTTAAAATCTACAGCCGTCCTTAAAATATTATATCAATTAAAAGGGTTCTGGAAACTCCTTTATGCTTTTGTAATTATACCGGCTTTCATAAGAGATTTTTTTTATGATATTATTGCCCGGTATCGCTACAAAATTTTCGGAAAAAAGAAAACAGATAATAATGTGTGTTAGAAAATCATAAACTAATGAAATCGATTGATGTAAAGTAGAATTCTTATGACTGAACCAGTAACTATATCACCCATTAGAAACGAAGACAATGAAGCAATTGCCAATGTCATTCGCACGGTGATGAAAGAATTCAATGCCGATCCTGAAACAACAATCATTGGTGACCCAACACTGAATACCATGTATCAGAATTACCTGGAACCGAAGTCAATTTACTTCGTTCTGCTGGATCAAAAAAAGGTTGTAGGTGGTTGCGGAATTAAAAAACTGGACTTTGCCCATGACAATATCTGTGAATTACAGCGTATGTTCATACTTCCTGCCTACAGAGGAAATAAACTCGGATTAGAATTAATGAAAGACTGGGAAATACCGGACATACAAGTTGTGATATTAGTATGGTACTCGAGCTTTGAATTTCCATTCTGTTTAAATGCCTATTGCCACGAATGCACGAATGATTAACAATTCATTCGTGCATTCGTGGCAATAAAATGCAAAAAACTTAATCTCTTACGATAAACTTGCTTCTGACAATAGTTCCATCAGACATATGCTTAATTTCTACAAGCATTTTATTCTTTGGCAACTCTGAATACGGCGAATCGTATTTTACAAAGTCTGTACCAATATATTCTGTTGAAAGCACCGTTAAATCCTGGCTTATGGGTCCCGGATTGGCTACCATAAAGGGATTAGCTTGCCAGCAATAATTAATATTACTGACGTTCGCCGCCTGACCGGCATGCGTAGTTAGGCTAAAGGCATCTTCTATTGTTCTTAATACGTTATAATGATTAATGGTTTGAGAATAAGTTCCCGTCATAACGTAAGCACCATAAAACACAGTACTAATTTTATTTGTTGAGGTAAAATCATCCTCATCGTATGTAACAATCAAAAGGGAATTATTGGCTTTACACCAAATCGCATAATCGTTTATGTAATTCTGGAGCCAAACATCGTATTGTTTTGTCCGGTTATTATACGGAGAACATAAATTATGTCCATCGTTGCATTGATTGGGTATTACAAAAGAAACGCTGGGCAAATTATTATAATTAGCCGGGAATGCATACCAGGGCTGATTTAAAGTAGCAGCCACTTGATTAGTTCCTGTACCCATCCAGTTTGCCAATGGATTGTGCTTACGCTCGTATCCTCCTGAACTGGCTCCATTCCAACC
>JAYURB010000056.1:0-4715 GCA_043756425.1 Bacteroidota bacterium | reverse complement strand
GAAAGAAACTCTGTCTGTGCGAAATCCGCCAATTGCTATTTTATCGGCCTTTATTTCATTCAATGTTCCATTTCTAAAGTACCATAGCGGACGATTGGCTCCTGCATATTGGAGATTCATGTCTTTGAGATCAATGGCACAAAGTGAGATATCCATGCCATCGTTTATCTCCGTTTCATTTTGTTTTAAAGCAAGTGAGATGCCTGTATTAAGATCGTTTAAGATATCAGCAGGACGTGTTATACCTCTTTCATTAACAATTTGATTAATGAGTGCGCTTCCAATCATACTCATAAAAGCACCGGTAACACCGTGACCGGTACAATCGGCCACAGATATAATGACTTTTCCGTCCCTTTGAGAAAAAGAATAAAAGTCACCGCTTACAATATCTTTCGGCCAATATATGATAAATGAATCTTTAAGACTTTGAAAAATTACCCTTGTTTCAGGAAGAATAGCTTCCTGAATTCTCCTTGCATACATTAAATTGTCGAATATGTCGCGGTTCTTTTGTTCAATAACTGCTTTTTGCCTTACAACTTCTTCCGTGCGGATGGTGACCATATTTTCAAGATCTTCTTTTTGACTTTCGAGGATCCTTTTCTTTTCATTTTCCTGCTCAACTGTTCGATTAAATAACTGCCTGATCTCATCGATTTGCTCCTGAAGCTTTCTATTCATACGCGCAAAATCCCTGGCCAGGTAAATTGTCATTGACAATGAAACACTCATAAGAAAAGAATAACCAAAAAATTCTCCGGAATTATCATCAATCATTTCTGAGACTTCATGCATACCGCTTTTTTCCAGAACCCAACTAACGATTGTAAGCATGATCAGTCCGATTACAGGAAAAAATAAACCAAAAATAAAAATTCGCGATCCATCCTTTTTAGTAATCCAGGCACGAATAAATACACGAATAGTTTCTATAAAACTTCCAAATACATAAAAAGTGAATAATACACTTACGGTGTCCTCCAGCTTGAAAACATAAATACTTAAAATTCCGGCTACAAAAGTTCCGGCAAGAATCCAGAACATTACTAATAGCCGCTTGTAAAATACTTCGTAAAGAATTCCAAGAAAAAAAAGCGGCATTAACATAATAGAAATAAGAACTATTTTGATCATGTTCATTATGGTTTCCAGTTGCACTCCGGAAACAGTTGTATAAAAACCAAAACTTAAAAGAAAAAGAAGGAACGTAAATAAGCTATAATAAAGATTCGTTCTGCTTCTTCGGTAATGGAGGAAAAGGGTAAGATGAAAAATGCTCAGAACAATAAAAATACCGCAGAAAAAAATGGGAATAGTAAATATTCTGATGTCATCTTTTTCCTCAATCGCTTTCTGCATTGATATTAGTTCAGCCTGAAAATTATGAAGGAAGTTATTCGTATGCAAATTAAGGAAGCCGAATTTAACATTAGGCCCTAAACTGGAAGTCCTAATAACTATAAGATGCCGACCGTTTTTCAATCCGGGCAAAGAGATAACGACAGGAATAATAGTAAATCCTGAAACTACATCCTTTTCTGTTTTGCCTAATTTACCCAAAGAGTGTATTAATTTTCCATCGATAAATACCTCACAGGCATTGTTTGTCCGAAGACGCAGTGCAAGAGGAAAATTACCAATTGCACTGTCAATGATAAAGGAACACCGGTAGATTAGAATTCCTTTGTAAGAATTTAATTTCGTCTTAGGGTCTTCAATGGAATCAATATCCAATTCCCAATTGCTATCATCAAAATTTATTGAAACTGCCGAACGATTATCCCCTTTGAAATATTTCCAATAATTATCAAGAGGATGCCCTGATTTAAAGTTGCGTATGCTAATTGTATCGCCGGTAAAACTTTCAGAAAACAAAAAGACCGGTTTTATTAAAACTAATAAGATTAAAACTAAAAATGTTTTTTTCAAATCCTGGGTAATAAATATAAATTAAGAAAGTAGTGCTCCGGAAAAAGTTATCCATTTTTACAATTTACCGGATTGAGCTAATTTAATGGAAAATAAATTCACTTCCTATACCCTATTCGGTAATTTACCCCTATTGCAAACTTGGTTGATACAGGAGTAATTGATTTATCATTAAAAAGGGATGTCAGTCCTCTACTATGGCTCGCTGCCATATAGATTCCCCATGAACGGGACAATGAATAACAAAGTCCGGCCTGCAAACCTGCAGAAAAAACTATTTTTCTAATGCTGCCTGTGTACTGATAATCCAAACGTTTCTCATTGATAAAAACTGAATACTTATTCAAATACTCTGTTATCATTGTCATTGCTATTTCAGGTGTTAATCTGCCTCCGGAAAATTTATAGGTAAGAGACAAAGGCAATTGGATCAATTGAAATTCCGTACGTGTGGATAAGTATACTTTTTTTTCCGGTGCCTGGACCGGTGTGAGGGTAGCTAATATTGGGAATAGCTCCAAATTATCCGAACCGAAATAAACCAAATTAAATTCTTTGCCGCTTCCATTCAAATCACCGGAAGGAGAAACAATGGTATAAGAATTATCAGGGTCTCCCGGGTTTCCGTTAAGAATAATTGTATGTTCTGAATTTTCTTGAGCTCCTTTAGTAATCGAAAATATTCCTGTTGAAATACGCCATCTTGTATTAATGTCGTAGCCAATACCACACCCCAATGAAAAACGACTTATGCTTTTGTAATCAATAGTACTCTCTTCACTCTTCGTTTTTTCTAAAAAGGAAGAATAAACAATTCCCCCTTCAGCGAATAAACTCCAATGCGAAAGCATTTTCATTTGTTTGTCATTGCTTTCTTTTTCTAACGCATCCGAGGAGGTTGATTCAACGCTTAATGAATTTGTAAGAGAAGGGAGCTTGATTAAATTGTCCTCTAAAATTGTTATTCTATTATCTGCCGAAAGATGATTACTATTATTCAAATATGAATTAGCGGTTGATTGATTAATTTTGTTTATATTTCCAGTAAGCACTTTCGAATCAAAATAATTGATGCTCTTATCATTCTTGTTCGGAGGGGTGATTGGATGTGAAGCTAAACCTCCTTGAAGATTATTGATGCTTCTGTTGACACTTCCTGTTACTTTTTTAACCTCATTCTTAGTCGGTTCTACTGAATAATTGATTTCCGGTTTTTCAATGGTTCTGAATCCTGATTTATTGCTTTGGTTCCATTTAATTACCAGTCCGGCCAAAAGTAAAGAAGGTAAAATCCACCATAAAAAATAACGGCGCTTCCTTTTGGCAGGAAGATTTTTTTCAATATTCTTCCATACTTCCGGTGAAGGTTCATATTCAAATTTATCAAATGCTTCTCTCCGGTTTTTTTTCATTTTGATTTCACCGTTAGTATTGAATTATATTTTGTTAATTTATTTTGCAGTATTCTTCTTGCTCCTGAATATTGCGACTTACTTGTTCCGGGTGATATGCCAAGATGGGCAGCTATTTCCTTATGCGTATAACCTTCCATAGCATACATATTAAAAACTGTTCTGTATCCGGGTGATAGTTCACGAATTGCCTGAATGAGTTCCTCCGTGTCGACTTGATCCAGGAAATCCGACTCCTCAGCAGTTTCTTCATAATCGCTCATATCGTTTAACACCAAAAGATGATTCTTTTTTCTAAAGCTGTCGTAAATTGTGCTTAATACAATTCGGCGAATCCATCCTTCCAGGGATCCTTCGTTTCTGTATTGATGAAGTTTTGAAAATATACGGATAAAAGCATCCTGCAAAATATCCTCCGCTTCTTCTTTGTTCTTTGAGTATCGGTAACAAACGCCCATCATCTTTTTGCAATATTTAAGATACAGTAATTCCTGGTAACGCCTGTCACCCTTCAGACAACCTATCACTAAATCAGCTTCTCCGGAATTCATTCTGTTTACTTAAAAACGCTATTAGCTTTTTATTATTCGGGCTACATAAGTTTGCTTTTTGCTTCTGTATACCAATATCCACATGCCGCAATGCAATTGAGAAATATCATAAACCATCCTGACTCCATCAGGGTTTACAATATAACCTTCTGCATTTGAATTATCAAGTAGTAATTCATTTAAAACTATTTTTTTACCAATTCCATCATAAGCCTCAACCATAAATTCATTTTTTTCTGAAGAACTCGATCGAACAACAATCTTATCCTTGCAAGGGTTTGGATAAACGGAAAAGATAAGATCATTGACATGCTGTAAGCCAAGTGAAAAATCAAACTCCAGATCATCGAAAGAAATTCCCGAAGTAAATATTGTTCCTCCTTCTATTGAAATGTCACAAGAATCAGCAACAGCAAGATTTTGGGAGATAGGAATAATAAAAGGAATATAGCCTGAAGTGCTTCCTGCATATTCTACACTATAAGCACTGTCTACAACAATATGATTATAATAAAGGCGAACAGAAATAATTACTGAATCATTCGCCAAAACATTTTTTTTATAATACCCCCCTAAATTAAAAGGTCGTGTATTTAAAGAAAAGCCTGTCCACAAATGAGGAACAAGGGCTCCAGCATTTGCAACTTTTACAGCTAAATTTCCTGAATATGCATCTGAATCAACTACAATACCGGGCGCTAACAAAGAATTATTGTTCGTCTCCCAAGCTTCCGGGTAATCAAACCAGGTAACCGTTAACCATCGTTCAAATCCGGCATTGGGTATAGTATCCGGTATGCTTGCGAAAGAAATTCCTGTA
>JAYURB010000055.1:0-2071 GCA_043756425.1 Bacteroidota bacterium | reverse complement strand
AGGGCGTAATAAAACGTTAGGACTGAATCTTTCCGTTGATGTTTCGATTTCCTGAACAATAGATTCGCGGGTGAAAACAACATCCTTATTAAGAACTTTTACCTTCTCTCCCTCCATAACAATACGTTCGCGATAAGTATCACCGGTATAGAACAGATTTATTTCTCGTGGACGGGCCTGAACGTGGTATTTCTCTTCAAGAGAAAGAATAGTTTTACTAATAATTTTTGTTGATGGCTGATCAAGAATTTCTTCAGCTATAATATCTTTAATTCTTCGTTTTAAGGAAGGCTCATTACCATCGACAATAATTAGTCCATAAATACCCATAAATGCATTTACCCACTTTCTGGTAGCCTCGGAGAGGGTTAAACTTGACAAATAAGAATCCTTAATAGTTGAGCTTAGCTTTTCTCCGAAAACTGAGTTTCCAAAAGTCTGGGTAATTTGATTTATTAAAACCTCAAGTCCTTCTATTGGCATTTTTCCGGATAATCCATTCCATGTACTTTCCCATTTATACTTTTTTCCAAAAAGAGAAAGTGAGGAAATTTCCTCAATATCATGATCCTCAGTAGCCATCCAAAAAACTGGGACAAAATTGTAAGCCGGCAATAATTTGGAAAGGTGCTCAGCTGTATTGATTACCGAAATAATTTTATAAAGCACATACAAAGGACCGCCGAAAATATTAAGCTGGTGCCCGGTTGTTAAGGTAAAAGTATTTGGTAAAGAAAGGGATTGTAAGTTTTTATTAACTTTTTCAGAAACTTCCTGAATACCTGACAAGGCATATTGATTGATCAGGGTATTTTTTAAAAGCTCCCGTTCAAGCCTTGGGTTTTCATAATTTTCAATTCGGAGTTTAATCCCTTCAGGAGAATCGTCAAAATCATAGAATTTATTCAAAAAATCATCATTTTTCAGGTAATCAATTATGAGTTTATCATAACTGTCTGTTTTATCAAAGGGAACAGGAAACCCGGCTAAGTTTAGCATTCAATTCTAAGTATAAAATTCAAAAGTAAACAAATGATTAATCTTCAATTAAAATTTATATAAAAAATTTGTATAATTCCATTAAAAGGCTATATTTGTAAGGGTGTCGGCATGTTTTAATAAGTCTCTGATTGCCCGATTTATTATCAACGAAAAGTTGAAAATGTGTAATCAACTATTCAAATAATAGAAAACCAAAAAATGTACCTGAAGTATTACAAATTAATTAAATAAAAGTCATGTATAAAAAATTACAAGTTAATTTTAAATCGTTATTACAACGTAAAATTTTATTGCTGGTTCTTTTAAGTTGTGGATTTGTTCCCAGAGCAAATGCATTGCTAAATACTTATTCCTTTACTGCAAGCACGGGTACGGTAGATCCAATGTCGACCGGCACCACGTCTCTCATAGCGGCAGCACAGGATAATGTTGCATCAGCAGTAGCAAATATTGGATTTACTTTCACTTTGAATGCAGTAGCATACACGCAATTCTCAGTAAGTTCGAATGGACTAATGCGATTAGGGGCTACAGTTGTAGGGTCGACCTCAACTAATTCACTTATTACAGGAACGGACTTTCCTCACATAACTGCATATTGGGATAACCTTTCAACTACAGGGGGAGCAGTTGTTTATAAAGTTATTGGTACTGCACCGAATAGAACTTTAATAGTTGACTGGAAAGTTACTATTCAAACTCCCAATACAGCAGGTGCAAATTTCCAGGTATGGCTATCTGAAACTTCCAATAATATACAATTCGTCTATGGAGCAAATATGGTTGCAAACGCCGGGGGGTATTCCGTAGGTATTGCAGGTTCAACAACCGCACTTGATTTTGTAAGTATTACTACATCTCCTGTATCTGCAAGTTCAGCAACAGCTAATAATACCAATACTACAGCTATAACTTCAGGAACTGCATATAGACTTGCAATTCCACCCGGTTGTACAGCTACTCCTTCACCGGCTGCATCTGCAACAAATATTTCTTTAACACCAACTTTGAGCTGGACAGCGGGTTCAGGATTTACAAACGGTTATGATGTTTATTTTGGTACAGCAGC
>JAYURB010000054.1:0-2071 GCA_043756425.1 Bacteroidota bacterium | reverse complement strand
ATGATTTATTATTTACCGAAGCAGGACTTTTATAATAAAATCATGAGAAAAGTAGATCTTGATATTTACAAAGCATTGCCTTACATTAGGGATGATAGAAACTAGAGAAGGTAAAGCAGATAGATACAAGCAAAAAGGTCAGAGTCCAAATCCAAATCCGATTCTTATGACAGGATTTTCATACGGAGAATTTCGGTTTTCATTGACATTGTACAGGAGAAGAATATCAAGGGAACTTCTATCGCCAATCATTTGTCTGTAACCGCCTCCGAGAAACACGCTGGTAATATTTTGCCTGGAATATTTTCCGGTGTAAGAGTCAGGAATATCCAGGTTAAGAACTTCGGCTTCTCCATGAAGAAATAAACCATCGGTAACAAAGAATCTGGTAAAGGGGCCGCCGCCATAAATATTAGAATTCGGGGAATTATTATAAGCGTCTCTAAAATGGTAATAAATGTATTTTAAATTTACACCGGCAGAAAACCGATTAGTAATTTTGTAGCCAATCGATGGGGCAATTTCAATAAGGGTATTAGTTCCGAATTGCAGGCCGAAATTACCTCCAAAGAAAATGCGATCGCCGAATTTATTTTCACTGCCATCAGATTTTCTATCTTCGAGTGGAGGCTGGCCAAAGATAGGCAGGGAAAGCAATAAAAAGGCGAAAAGAAGTTTTGTAGTAATTCTCATAAATGTTTTTGCAAAAGTAAAAAAATAAGGACATTTAATTATCATGTTAATTTTGTATTTTACTTTACTATTAAATCATTACTAAATGAATATTGTAATAACAGGAGCGAGCAGGGGGGTTGGGTATCAGTCTGCTTTGCAGCTATCAAAAGAAAAGAATAATACAATCTATGCATTAAGCAGGGATGCAGGAGGATTAAAGAAATTAACCGATGAGTCAGGAACGAAAAACATCGTACCAATATTGTGCGATATTACGGATGAGGGAATGGTAACACAAGCGGTGAAACAAATAGCAGAAGAATCTTCCGGTATAGATGTATTAATTAATAATGCAGGCTATTTAATTAATAAGCCCTTTGATGCATTGACTTTACACGATTGGCAGCGGACATATGCAGTAAATGTATTTGGTGTTTTTCAGGTAACCCAGAAGTTATTGCCGTTGCTGCGAAACGGATCATTATCGACCGGAAGAAATATACATGCACACATAGTGAATATTTCCTCCATGGGAGGAATACAGGGAAGCCTTAAGTTTAGGGGCTTGTCAGCATATAGTTCGAGTAAAGGAGCTTTGATAACCATGACAGAATGTTTAAGTGAAGAGTTGAAAGATGAAGGAATACGGGTTAATTGTATAGCCTTGGGGTCGGTTGAGACGGAGATGTTTTCTGCTGCTTTTCCCGGATTAAAAGCATCGGCAAAGGCCGATGAAATGGGGGCTTGGGTAGCCGGATTTAGTATGGAAGGATACCTTTATTTTAACGGAAAGACGTTGCCGATTTCGACTTCGAATCCATGAGATAAAGAAAAGGGTTTTAAATGCAATTTTATTCAATTTTTATCACCATTTAATATATTATAAATCAACACATTGAAACAAAAATTATGAAAAAACATTCTTTGTTGAAATTTTTTCTTTTTTAGATTTTTCTATTCCGAATTTATACTATCTTTGCATCCCCAAATTCAGAGTGTTCTTATTATGTATTAATCGAAGAGGAAAAAGGAAAAAGGTAAGCGGGTCGAATAAATTGTTTTTCTTTTGATTTCCTGATGATTAAGAAAACATTAATAAAATCTTTAAAAAGAATTTGGAAAGGGAGAAACGTTTAATATCTTTGCAGCCCTTTAAAAAAATAACATACTACACAACTCAACGGAGTTGTTAGAAATAGAGTAAACGTTCTTTGAGGAATTGAATAGGAAATAACAAGCCCTAAATACCGTCAATTTTTATTGACATAATTTTGAGTAACAAATCCTGACAGAGTTTTAAGAATCAACTTTACTATGGAGAGTTTGATCCTGGCTCAGGATTAACGCTAGCGGCAGGCCTAATACATGCAAGTCGAACGGCAGCACGGGTAGCAAT
>JAYURB010000053.1:0-2072 GCA_043756425.1 Bacteroidota bacterium | reverse complement strand
TAACCCACATTGCAGCTTACACCCCCTGAAGTGTTAAATTTTGATACAAGTTATCAAAAAAAAGGGTGTTGAAAACTCTAAACACCTTGATTTTATTGAGGTCATTTTCTTGAAAGCGATTTGTAGTCCCACTGGCTTTTTGGATAACCGGAAAAGAGTATATTCCTTTGCAGGATGTTTATCAAAACGGTAATCAAACGAATTAAATCTACGGGAGAATATAAGACGTATTATCGTTTAGTCGAAAGCTACCGGTACAAAGATTCGATTCGTCATCAAACGATCATTCAGCTTGGCGCTCTTGATGAGTTAGGCTCTGTTGATCGTGTACGTCTGCTTGGCGCTCGAATACATTCATTGGTAAAGGAAAGCCGCACAGGAATGAGGGATATGTATACCTGTGAAGACAACAAGGTTGAAACATTCGCTCATCATTTTGTCGAAAAGATCAAAGAGAAGGACCGCATCGATCTGGCTAAAGGAAAAAGTTATCACGCAGTAGATACAGATACTATTAAAAATAAAAATATCAGAGAGACCGGGGCCGAATGGATTTGCGCCCAGGCTATCCGGCAGCTGGGAATAGCTGAATTTTTTTCATCACAAGGCTGGAGCCAAGAGGAGATAAATTTAGCTCTTACACATATTATCAGTCGAGCCAGTTATCCGGCCAGTGAATTACGCACCAGTCATTGGATTAAAGAAAACTCAGCAGTATGCGAGATCACGGGCTTCCCCCAGGCCTTAATAACAAAAGACAAACTCTACAACATTAGTCATAAACTGTATTCGGTAAAAGCTGAATTAGAGCAGCATCTCAGTAAACGGACCAATGAGCTGTTTGATATAAACGACAGCATCATCCTGTACGATTTAACCAATACGTATTATGAAGGCAAGAAACTGAACAGCAAAATAGCACAGTATGGACGAAGCAAAGAAAAGCGTTCGGATTGCAAACTGATCGTTCTTGCTGTAGTGGTTAATACATCCGGATTTATAAAGTACTCCCAATTATTTGAAGGCAACCTGGCTGACAGCAAAGGATTATTACCGATCATTGAAGCATTAAGCAAACGCACTTCTATTACCGGAAGAAAACCAATCGTGGTGATGGATGCCGGCATTGCTACAGAGGATAACATTCAATTACTGCGTGAGTACTACTATGATTATCTCTGCGTATCACGCTCAGGGATGAATAAGTATTCAGCTGATTCGGATGTGCAGCCGGTTCAGATAACTGATAAGAAAGGCCAGCCGATAACTATACAGAAAGTAAAGGTAAAGGGAGATACCGATAATTATCTGCTGGTTCACAGCAAGGCTAAAGAAATGAAAGAGCAAAGCATCAACAGCCGCTTCAGCAAGCGTTATGAACAGGAACTTATCCAGATCCAAGACAGCCTTTCAAAAAAAGGTGGAGTAAAAAAACTGGAAAAAGTTTGGGAACGCATTGGACGAATTAAACAAAAATATCCTTCCTTGAATAAACGCTATAACATTGAAGTGATTTCCAATGGGAAAGATATAGCTGTCGATGTGAAATGGAATCAAAAGCCTCAACCACCTAAAGAAGGAAAATATCTATTGAGAACCTGTTTGAATGAGCAAGATGAAAATACACAATGGATGATCTATAATACTATTCGAGAAATAGAATCCACTTTTCGTACACTTAAAACCGATCTGGATCTGCGTCCTGTTTACCATAAGAACGATGATGCTTCCATGGCGCATTTACATTTAGGATTGCTTGCATATACTGTTGTAAATACAATCAGATATCAACTCAAACAAAAAGGAATTAAAAATGAATGGCGTGATCTGGTACGAATGATGAATACGCAAAAGATGGTTACCACTACTATGCTGGACCAATATGAACAACAAATAATCATTCGTCAATGTTCTGAACCCGATACTGACCTTCAGAAGATTTATGATGCTTTAGAGTTCAAAAACAGGCCCTTCGGACAACGAAAATTTGTAGTCCCCCCTGGGCCAACCGGCACCAGCCAAAGCCCAATTGCAGCCAGTAGTTTGTCGCCTTAAGCTGCAATGTGGGTTAA
>JAYURB010000052.1:0-2072 GCA_043756425.1 Bacteroidota bacterium | reverse complement strand
GCATTAATACATACAGGATCCGTTTTTGTTACCGGCTATATACCTAACGATACTGTCTTTTATGCAGAAGCATTTTCTATTTGCTCCAGTGACAGAGTGGCTCTAAACGTAACAATAACATCACCGCCATCACCTGTTGTGAATGATGCTTCAAGATGTGGCCCCGGGTCTTTGGTATTATCAGCGATTTCGGCAGCTCCGGTATTCTGGTATGATTCTGTAGTTGCAGGCAACCAGGTTGGTAGCGGACTTAATTTTCTTACGCCTATACTTTCTCAGACAACAAGATATTATGTAGAATCCAATAACGGGTGTGCGACTGCACGCGTTGAGGTTTTAGCTATTATTCATGACATTCCTGCCGCCCCTGTAACTTCAGACTCTGCTCGTTGCGGAACGGGTGTTGTAGATTTGTATGCAACAGCAAATTATCAGATTTTCTGGTATAGTTCACCCAGCGGAGGCACACCCCTTGGATCAGGTTCTCTATTTTCCACACCATCAATTACACAATCTACCACCTATTATACGAATGATGTTGATATATGTGGGAGCATAAGAGTTCCTGTTGTAGCAATAGTAAAACCTCTTCCGGCCTCTCCATTGGGAACCGATGGTTTTGCTTGCGGTGTTGGCGCTGTTCAATTGTCAGCGACAGCTTCCGATCCGGTTTATTGGTATGATCAGGCAATGGGAGGGAATCTTTTACACACAGGCAACAGCTATTTAACTCCTGTACTCAACGCAACTACAGTATATTATGCTGTAGCAATAAATGATTGTCCAAGTTATCCGACGGCAGTAACGGCAACCGTAATTACCCCTTCACTTGTACTTCTTGGAAATGATACAACCGTTTTATCCGGCTCATCTCTTATACTTGACGCAGGGCCCGGATTTGACTCCTATTTGTGGTCCACGGGAGATACTACGCAAACAATAGTTGTTAATTCAACAAATGTTTATTCAGTTGAAGTTTCTTTGGGTGGATGTTCGGGCATCGATTCTATTACGGTTACTATCATTAATGGCATTCAAGAAAATCATTCATGGAATGGGTTGGTATATATTTATCCAAATCCTGCAAAGGATAAAATAACATTGCAGGCTGAGAGCAAAAAAGAAGAGGATGGAATACTATCGATTTGTGATGTTGCAGGAAGAATTCTGATTCACAAAGACATTCAATTCATTGGAGGCCTTAATTCACAAACAATAGATATATCGGGATTAGCCCAAGGTATGTACTTTCTCACTTTGCGCACCGGTGAAAATGCTGTCACCTTGAATGTAGTAGTGGAGTAAATGTGATTTTCTGTTATTGTTTTAGAATTTACAAAAGCTTAAAATTGTGATTATTAATTTACTCTTTAGCTTATTTTCGGTATTTAAAACCTTATATCCTTAGTAACTATGGGGACTAACACATAAACTACCTTATTGCCTTATTTTCCATATAGTAATAGAAGGTAATAAGGTGAGTGTATGGGGATCTGTTTAGTGTTACTAAGCTAATAAGGTTTACAAGTACCAAAGTGAAATACCCTTTATAGAAAGCAATTAGTTCATTTCCCCCAATGTAAAAGACGTCTTTCCCCTGTTTTTGCCTATAAACATTGGATAACTCCTTTAAAAAACATTAAGGATTTAGGTAAAATCAGGTATTATTTTAAGTAATTTTATCATGGCATTTAAGATCTCATAATTAGTTGGGATTGTGTTTGCCATAATTTTTTATTTGAATTTTAATATTGTTAATATTTCATTTGTAAAAAATCTTTTTTATAATAATTTTAATTAAATGTATAATAGGTCTTATTTTGTTTTTTTAATTCTGTTTTCTTTTTTAATAAAGACTGCTTCCGGTCAAGTTGTTATTAATGAATATGTACCTTCTAATGTTACTGAGTATGCAAATACAAATGGTGCCTATAACGATTGGATTGAAATATTTAACAGTGGAGGATCGCCGGTAAATCTGCAGGGATATGGCTTATCCACCGATTCATTAAAACCGTATAAGTTTACTTTTCCTAATTTTACTCTTCCCGCGAATAGTCATTCTCTTGTTT
>JAYURB010000051.1:0-4731 GCA_043756425.1 Bacteroidota bacterium | reverse complement strand
AATAACTTCCGGAATTGTTTTAACAGCAATCGGCAAAATTATCAGCAGCAAATCATATCTACATATTCCTGCGATGAAGAGGATTAATAAAACCGCATGGACAAACCACGCGAAGACAGCAATGAATACGGCAAACGGTGAAAGTGTAGACGGAATCTTGGAAGCCCATCTCCTCCGCTGCTGAATAAATTCATTGCCATGGATGGTTCCTGTTTCGACGATGGCACGAGTATCCTTCAGAAAAGATATTTTGTCGGGATATTTTTCATGTACCTTAAGAAGAAGTTGTGTATCGTCGCCTGAACTGCTTTTGGAGTCATTGTAGCCATTGACATCGACAAATACTTTTTTTGAAAAAGCCAGATTGGCACCGTTACACATAATAGGCTTCTTTGCTGCAATCGCTGCTGCTCCTATTCCAACAAGTCCGGAGAACTCCGCTCGTTGAAGGCTTTGAAAATAATTTCCATTTCCTTTAATTTTTACGGGACAGGAAATAAGCAAATAATCTCCTATTGAATATTCCCTGACGATTGCAGAAACCCATTCGCTGCCGGGCAAGGTGTCTGCATCAGTTGTAATGATAAGCTCAGCATTCGTTTTAGAAATACCGTGAGTAATTGCACTTTTTTTCGATGACAATGGGCTATGAAAACAACGACCGTTTAAAATATTGTTTTTTGAAAAATAGTTTTCAGCGATTTTAGAAGTATCGTCAGAGGAATGATCATCGACTACAATGTATTCAACATTTGAAGCAGGATAATCCTGACGGATTAGCCTATCCAATAAGCCGGTGAGTCTTAAAGCTTCATCCCTGGCCGGAATTATGACAGCAACCTTAATACCTGAAAAAGAAAATGATTCAAACGAACGGTCGGGAATCTTTTTCCAATAATATAAACACCAAAAAATAAAAACTGCATAGAGCAAAGAAATAGTCAGACCAAAAAAGAGTAAAGTCATTTTCCGATTTTTTCCAGTCTGAAATTAAAAATAAATATTGCCCCTAAGAGTGCAGGTAAAGCAAGATTGATCAGCCACAATGAAAATGCAGCATTTAAAACAGGAAGCACATCGGCTGTCAGCTTGCCAAAAAAGAATGCTGAAACAGCGCTGCGTATACCTATTTCAGCGAATGTAAAGGTAGGCACAACGGACATTACGAAGAATGTCATGGCAATCATTAAAAGTCCGTCAACGGGTGAAAAATAAGATCCATACGCACGAAGTAAAAGATAAAACTGAAGAGAAAATACAACATACCTTCCGACAGAAAGCAGAAATACTTTTAAAAGGTCCCCTGTCGTATACAGGGAAAATACATGAATGATTTTTTTCCAGTAATCGGTAGTAATGAAACGCTGAAATATTTTTTCGAATAGATCGATGTTAAAAAAAAGAATAAAGGAAAGTATGCTCAGGAGAATAAAAAGGATACGCATGAGCTGAAAAATCCAAGGACTTAGTTCCATATACTCTTGCATAAATACAATGCTCGCTATACTTCCTGAAAGAATAGTAACCAATAACTGACTGCTGTTTTCGATAACGGTAATCAATGTTGCCTGCATGCGTTTTCCTTTCGTAAGGTGAAAGACACGGCCGGCATATTCTCCAATTCTATTGGGGGTAAAGAAACTTATGGTAATACCTGAAAATACGGCCTCCAGTGCCCGACCTGTCGTAATTGACTCAATTTTATCAATCATGAATTTCCACTTAATGGCTTCCGTAAACCAATTCAAAAACATTAGTAGAAAAACAGAAGTAAAAAGTATAACGGACCCGGGCTGTCGAAAAGCCATTTGCATTTGATTCAGGTAATCGCCTGAGCTTTCATGGTTGATAATTTTCAGGTAAACAAACCATAAAGCAAGCAAAGCCAGAAACATTTTGATAACAAAAAACAACTTTCCGGATTTATTTTTTTTACTTTGCAGCATTAGCTTTACGATTCGGTACGAATATACATGGAAGTTAATTATTGTCGTACCCTATTTTGGCGAGTTCGTCTAATAGTTTTGAAATAATCCAAAACCCAATGGCTGAAAAGATTATTCTTGGCATAGATCCGGGAACAAATATCATGGGCTATGGCTTAATACGCATTGCTTCATCAAGGGCAGAGCTGATTACGCTGGGTGTACTTCATTTGGGTAAAATAGACGGACATGCTTTAAAGCTCAAAAAAATATTTGAAAAGACGATTGCTTTAATTGATCAATACCATCCGGATGATCTGGCTATAGAGGCTCCCTTTTTTGGTAAAAATATTCAATCGATGTTAAAGCTTGGAAGGGCTCAGGGTGTTGCAATGGCTGCGGCTTTGTATCGCAGTATTCCAATTTTTGAATATTCACCAAAGAAAATAAAGCAGAGTATTACGGGGAATGGTAATTCTACGAAGGAGCAGGTTGCGGCAATGCTTCAGACGATTTTAAATTTTAAAGAGACTTCTGAATATCTGGATGCCACCGATGGGCTGGCAGTGGCAGTTTGTCATTATTTTCAGAACGGGAAGGTTGAAGAGAAAAAGGGGCATACAGGGTGGAAATCTTTTATTGCTGATAATCCGAAGAGAGTGGGGAAAGCGTCGATGAAGTAATGGAAGTCATTCAGACTAATTAGCTTTTTAAATGTCGAAGTTTAACCGCAGAGGGAATTGTTGGATTTTAACTACAAAGCCCGTAAAGGTTAACCGCAGAGAACACCAAGGTTTAACACAAAGAAGGCACAAAGTGTGAGGTTTTAAGAAGTGAAAGCTGAACGAATGCTTTGAGCGATTTCTTGCATTTCTTCCTCCGGAATTTTGAGTTTGGGGTTGGCGAAGTTCATGTCGCTTACATGGTTCATGGGGATGAGGTGAATGTGAGCGTGGGGTACTTCCAATCCGATTACAGCAATGCCAATACGCTTGCAGGGAATAGCTTTTTCAACGGCAGAAGCAACAAGCTTAGCAAAGGTCCAGAGTTCTTTATATTCAGCGCTGTCAATGTCAAAAATATAATCCGTTTCCTTTTTAGGGACGACAAGGGTATGACCTTTTGCAAGTGGGCTAATGTCGAGGAAAGCAAAGCAATTCTCGTTTTCGGCAATTTTATAAGAAGGAATTTCACCGCTGATAATACGTGTGAAAATGGAAGCCATTATCTGGAAATTTCGAGAATTTCAAAATGCATTTTACCTGAAGGTACTTCAATTTCAGCAACTTCGCCCACTTTTTTACCTAAAAGACCTTTTCCAATCGGTGAGGTAACAGAAATCTTACCTAATTTAAAATCCGCTTCATTTTCGGCAACTAAAAGGTATGTCATTACAGAACCATTGCCTTTATTTTTGATTTTTACTTTTGACAAAACAAGAGCACGAGAATTATCAAGTTTGCTTTCGTCAATAATACGGGCATTTGCTACTACCTCTTCCAATTTGGAAATTCTTAACTCCAGCAAGCCCTGAGCATCTTTAGCGGCATCGTATTCTGCGTTTTCGGAAAGATCTCCTTTATCGCGTGCTTCGGCTATTTGCTGAGAAATCCGGGGACGCTCTACACTACGAAGTTGATACAATTCATCGTGAAGCCTTTTTAAACCTTCAGGATTAAAATACTGTATGGACATTGAACTTTATTTTCTTTGTTTAAATTAAAAAACAAGACTCCGTTACCGGAGTCTTGTCTAAAATGCAAATATACGTATTTTTTTACAAAGTAAAACGGATACCAAAACTATGAACCCCATCCCACGGATTGGTAGCCCTGTAAGAATAATCTACACCAAAGGATTTTCCTGTTTTTCCCATAGGCAAATCAACAGTTACTCCCGCTGACGGACCGGTATAAACTGTTGAACGTAATATATCGTCGAAGACATCTTTTTCATAGACAAAACCGCCCCTGATCATAAATTTATTCATGAATCGATATTCGAGTCCACCAATGAATTGGTCATTGGTAAAAGAGTTTGAAGTAAAGGAAAGAGCAGCTGTAAGTTTATGATTTTCAGCAAGGGCAAAATCATAAGCAGCACCAATGTTTAATAGTGAAGGTATTTCAAATCCGGAAGCTTTGTTTTCTACAGCAAGCTGATATACATTACTGGTTGCAGGAGCCTGAACACGTGTTGATAGACCGTCGCCACCAAACTTAAGTGGAGTTCCAACATTTTTCAAAGCAATGCCGAATTTCACATTGTCGCGGTTTTCATTTGTACCGGTTACATATTGAATACCTGCATCAATTGCAAGACCGCTGGCGCCAACATTTGAAATACTTTCGCTGATGATTTTAAAATTGATTCCTCCATAAATAGAATTGGAGAAAATCTTAGCGTAAGAAATTCCAAGATTAATATACTGAGGATTATAATTTCCCAATCCACCTTCAGGAAGCTCTGTAGTAGTAATTTGAACCTCTCCAAAAGCCATAGACATAAGATTGAAACCCAAAACACCGCTTTCACCTACTTTTTGAGTGAGGCCAAGTGCATTGATAGTAATACCACTTCCCTGCAAAAAATTAGAATGAGAAAACACTGCTTCAGTATTTTTTGTAAAGGCTGTACCGGCAACATTTAAAAACTGTGCTTCTACGCCATGTGCACTGCCACTGTTTGCTCCTGACCAGCCTGCAGAGCGTGCCCAGGGATTTATTAATAATTCTGTAGCTCCCGCTTGCCCGGCACGATCCGGGTTACCTGCATTTACTTTCGCCGAATGAATAAGCAGCGTTAA
>JAYURB010000050.1:0-2076 GCA_043756425.1 Bacteroidota bacterium | reverse complement strand
TGAGAGATTATAAAAAACTCCCAAACAAAGATTAGCCATTAGAAGTATAGGCACTACACCCAAACCGGAACGATAATCGGGACCTATAAAATATTTGACTAAATCTATATACAACATCACACCCAGAAAAATAAACGAACATACGATTACGAAATACTTCATGACATCTGCATAGACAAGTTGAGGGTTTTCTTTTGTCGCATGATTAAAAAAGAAAGGTTCGGCAGCATAACGGAACGTTTGAATAAAGAGTGTCATTATAATAGAAAGTTTGTAGCAGGCACCATAGATACCCAGCTGAATCATGGCATCTGCTTTGTCCGGCAAAAGATATGGAATAAGTATTCTGTCAAAAGTTTCATTGATCATACCCGCGAATCCTCCAATCATAAGTGGAAAAGAATATAAAATCATTTTCTTCCATAAAACAGAATCAAACTTTAAAGGCATTCCGAAAATTTCCGGCCAGAGCATGAGTAATGTAATTGCATTGGAGATAAAAAGAGAAAGAAATACATATCGAATACCATATGCAGGATTATAGAAAGCGGTTAGCCATGAGAAAGAGCCACTTTTCACAAGGATGGGACAAAGAATTAAGAAAAATAAATTTAAAGAAATGTTTAATCCAATGTTCACCAGTCGCAGGAAAGCAAAACGTTTTGCTTTGTTTTGTTGTCTTAGTCTGGCAAAAGGGATTGCTGCTATTGCATCAAAAGCAAGTACACCGGCAAATAGTTTTATATACAATGCGCTTTCCTTCGATCCGTCAAGAAACTCAAAAGACAATGGGCCGGAAAACAATAAGATCAACAAGGTAAAACCTGCAGAGCTGATAATAATTGATAGTAAGCTTGTAGAATAAACCTTGGGATTATTTTTTTCGCCCTGAAAGTATCTGAAAAAAGAGGTCTCTAATCCGTAGGTATATAAAATATTTAAAAAAGCAACGAAAGCAAAAAGCTGCGTGACTATTCCGTATTCTCCCGTTGCAAAGACCCGCGTATACAAAGGAACAAGCAGATAATTGAGGAAACGCCCCAGTATGCTGCTCAATCCGTAAATGGCAGTTTGACCTGCCAGTTGTTTATAAACTTTCAAATGCTATTTGGATAGACGGTAAAAATGCAAAAACTATCAATAGGAGATAATAAAACCTGTATAATTTTTCAGCGGGTATTCGTGTATATCTACTTTGTCGACACGAGCTCTGGAAGGGCCGCTGTGACACCATTCAATAAGCAATTTAATTTTCTCTGCACTGCCTTCTGCAATTACTTCAACACTTCCATCTTTTAAATTTCTCACCAGACCGGATACGCCAAGCTCCAATGCTTTCTTCTGAGTCGATTGGCGAAAAAAAACACCCTGGACATTGCCTTGGATTAGGATTTGGCGGGATATCATAGAGGTGGATTAGGATGAAATGGGTTAAGGTATTGTAAAGCGGATTACAAACGTAGAGATAAATGTCTGAACCTTGAAAGGAAGGGTTAAGGGATTTACTTTCCCTGGGGGATTTGATCTGAGTAAAGGCAGGGGTTTCTTTTTTCGTTTTCGATGCCATTGACACAAGCCAACTGGTACACGTACAATATTTCAACTTTTGTTCTTCCGCAAACGGCTTCTTTGATTTATCGTTGATAGACCATTCCGAAATTAATCTATATTTTTGTTCTCGTGTTAAACCCCATTTTTCTAAATTGTTTTGATTTTCCATAACGCTTATTTTGGACCGCAGAAAGACTATGAAAAATGATCAGTCAAGATGTACTTCACCAGTGGCAGACTTAATACCTTCAAGGCACACAAGTACCTTGTCAGATACTTACCTCGAAACGCATTATATAATTCGTAATATAAACTTTTTTTTGGAATATATTTATTTTTTGAGCTTAAAGAAAGGGCCTTCTGTATTCCGAGAGGTATAGATAAAAATAACAGCGATAATTAGATCTATTACGATAGCTAAATAAATTAAATTTATAGATTTTAATTGAAATCGTATTAATAATATATACTCTCTTGAATTTGCCAATGAGAGTTGTATAAATAATGAAAAAGCGGAAATTAGAT
>JAYURB010000049.1:0-4744 GCA_043756425.1 Bacteroidota bacterium | reverse complement strand
AAGTATTTCACTTTCTGAAATACAAGATATAATTAGTCCTGATGGAACCTATATTATCAGAGATAAGATGGAAAATATTCTCGTAACAAAACCCATAGCAAAACAAAAGAAAGGGATAATTCAGTTTATTTTCTATTGGCTAAAGAAATTCTTAACCAAACAAAATTGTTGTAAATATATAGTTCTTTTCTCAATGGCATTTGCTCAAGTTAATGCTCAAAATGATTCAAGTGCAATTTCAAAGTCAAATAACAGAAGGATACCTTCGGTAGACATTAAAGATTTGCAAGGAAAGACTATAAACACATCTTCATTCTCTAACAGCGGCAAGCCAATGTTAATAGTTTTCTGGTATTCAGTTCATAAATTTCCTTCAAAGGAACTGGATGCGTTAAAGGAGAATTACACTGATTGGAAGAATGAAACCGGTGTAAAAATAATTGTTGTTTCGATTGACGATTCTCGTTCAGCTGCAAATGTGCTACCATTAGTAAATGCCAGAGGGTGGGACTTTGAATTTTATCTTGATATCAATTCTGATTTCAAACGCGAAATGAATGTCAATCTGGTTCCTCATTCATTTTTGATTAACGGTAATGGAGAAATAATCTGGCAAAAAGTTGGATTTATGCCAGGTGATGAATCACTTATTTATGACGAGTTGCAGAAATTAAAAAATAATTTGAAATGAATAGGAAGATATCACTATTAATATTTTTTCTCCTTGAAGTAAATGCTTGTTTATTCGGACAAAACATTTGGATGCAAAGAGCAAATTTTCCTGGCTCACCTCGTTACCATGCCGTAGCATTTACTATCAATAATAAAATGTATGTTGGAACCGGCTGGAACAATAATTCCTATTACAATGATTTTTATGAATACGACCCAGCAAATAATTCGTGGACACAAAAAGCAAATTTTCCAGGTGTGGCTCGTTATGCAGCAACAGGATTTAGCATTGGAAGTAAAGGTTATGTTGGTTGTGGCAGAGTAGGAAATACATTTTATAATGATTTTTATGAGTATGACCCTTCAACTGATACCTGGACTCAAAAAGCAAATTTCTTAGGCAATGTACGTCATCATCCTGTTTCTTTTGGAATTGGAACGAAGGGATATCTCGGCTTAGGTCAAAACGGGGGAATCTTTTATAAAGACTGGTTCGAATACAACCCAGGCACAAATACATGGACTCAAAAGGCGGACTTTGATGGCATAGCCCGTAATGCGGCTGTTTCGTTTGCTATCGGTACATACGGATATGTTGGTTGTGGTTTTATTGATACAGCCTATACGAATGATTTTTGGAAATACAATTCCACCAATGATACCTGGTCTCAAATGGCAGATTATTCGGGTAATGGTAGAGAACATAATATTGGTTTTTCAATCAATAACTATGGATATATTGGAACAGGTTATTCAGATAATGGAGATACAAAGGATTTTTGGGAGTATGACACAGTAAGTAATTCCTGGACGCAAAAGGCGGATTTTGGAGGGACAGTTCGTGAAGGTGCGGTTGCTGTAAGTATTGGTACAAGCGGATACGTGGCAACTGGCTGGGATGGCAGCAATAGGAATGATTTATGGGAATACTCAACGGTTTCTGCTATCAATGAATTTTCAAAATCATCGGCCATAACTATTTTTCCAAATCCTGCAATTGATAAAATTACATTACTATCAAATGTTAATTTTAAAGATGTGGAAGTTAAAATTTGCAATATGATTGGAGCAACCAAAATTCAAGAAATAATTTCTTCAAATAGTGGTATTGATATTTCTGATTTAGTTCCAGGAATTTATATTATTCAAATAAACATAAGCAATGAATCTTACAATTATAAATTGGTTAAACTATAAAAAAATGAAATCATGAGAAAAACAATTACTTTCATTTCACTTGCAATTTTATTTGCGGTTTGTCATTCAAATGCAACTACAATAACAATTCAAGCAATCGGAACAACTTCTGCAAATGAAGAATTCAGTCCGCAAGTCGCTAATGCTGTTTGTGGAGACACAATTCGCTGGGTTCTTGTAAGCGGAACGCACACAACAGCATCTACTACTATTCCATCTGGAGCAACTTCATGGGCATCAAACAACATTTCCGTTTCAGGATATATTTATGTGGTAAATGTAGCTGGTACGTATAACTATACTTGTCATCCAGCAACAGGGGGTCATATGGATGCATCAATTGTCGTAACATGTGCCACCGAGATTCCTTCTTTATCAAATGCTACTAAACCAATTGTTTTTCCAAACCCTGCAAATGGAAAATTAATGATTGATATTAAAGATGACACAAATTGTTCATTTGAAATTTACAATATGATTGGTGAACTAATATTCAAATCCCAAATTAAAAATCCAATAACAGAAGCAGAAATCAATGTACCAAACGGAATTTATTATTACGAATTAAAAAAAGAAACAAAATTAATTGGAAATGGAAATCTGGTTATTCAAAATTAATAGAGGTGCAGATTGTCTATCTATATTCTTCATTCTTGCAATATTTATTTCTTCCTGCACTTACAAAAAGTTAGACATTAATCCTTGTGATAATGTAAGTTCAAATTATACTAAAAGCATTTCTCCGCTAATTAAAACTCATTGCGCATTGTCAGGTTGCCATAATGGTGATTCCATATCTGTGGGGGATTTCAATGAATACACTGAAATTAAAATGAGAGTCGATAACGGTCAATTCAAAATAAAAGTATTTGATTCCAAATTAATGCCACCTGCATCTCAACCTTCACTTGCATCTGAAGACTATAACAAACTGAAATGTTGGTTCGATGCAGGTGCGCCAAACAATTAATACTCGTAAAAACGGAGACTAATAATTCATTCGAGGCTCTCTGTAAGTTTGGGATAGTAATGCAATCATGGAAAAAATAGCAAAACAGATTTATAAGTAAAATACTTACTAATGAAAATATTAATCCTAATAATGTTGCAATTTGTTTGGTTTACAAATTCTTTTGCACAGCATGATATGAATAATATGACCGGAAAGCATAGTCAAAATACTACATTTTACACTTGTCCAATGCACCCGGAAATTCATGTTAAGAAACCCGGAAATTGTCCAAAGTGCGGAATGAAATTAATTAAGGAAAAGTCTAAAGCTGTATCTACTCCGACAAAAAATAAAATTGAAGAAATGCAGATGCCTATTCAAGACAGCTCTAAAAATGTAAATGAGAAGAGTGATATTATAAAGGGTGATAGTGATTTAATTCACGATATGAGCAACATGGAAATTCCAAAAGCAAACGTAGGAGCAATAAAAACCATTACCAACAGTACGCCACCGCATACCGTTCGCTACGATTTATACATTCGAGATACTATTGTAAATTTTTCGGGTAAATCAAAACATGCTATAGCAACGAATGGAAGCATACCCATGCCAACCTTGACATTTACCGAGGGCGACATTGCAGAAATATGGGTGCATAATGAATTAAATGAAGAAACATCACTTCACTGGCATGGGTTGTTTTTACCAAATCAATTTGATGGTGTGCCCAACCTTACACAGATGCCTATTAAGCCGCATACAATACATTTGTATAAATATCCAATCATACAGCACGGCACACATTGGTATCACAGTCATACCAGCCTACAGGAACAAATTGGTATGTACGGTGCATTTATAATGAACAAAAGAAAGGAGTGGGACATTCCTACATTACCTGTTGTGTTAAGTGAGTGGACAGATATGAAACCTAAAGAAGTACATCGCAGTTTGCATAACGCTACGGATTGGTTTGCCATCAAAAAAGGGACTACGCAAAGCTATATAGAAGCAATCAAAACGGGCCATTTCAAAACTAAGGTTACGAATGAATGGAAACGAATGAATGCAATGGATGTGAGTGATGTTTATTATGATAAATTTTTAATAAATGGTAAAAATCACAATGAACAGCCTCAATTTAAAGCCGGAGATAAAGTAAGATTGAGAATTGCAAATGGAGGCGCTTCAGATTATTTCTGGCTTACTTATTCTGGTGGAAAAATTATTGTTGTAGCAACTGATGGCAACGATGTGGAACCAGTTGAAGTAGACAGGTTACTTATAGCCGTATCTGAAACGTTTGACGTTGTAGTAACCATTCCCGACAATAGGAGTTATGAATTTTTAGTTACACCCGAAGACCGCACCAAATCAGCTTCTCTATGGTTAGGCAGTGGAGAAAAGGTACCGGCTTTTAAGCTGCCCAAATTAAAATATTTTGATGGCATGAAAATGATGAACGACATGATGGACATGAATGGAAACATGACTGAAATGAAAGGGATGAAAATGCAAAATCAGGAGATGGACATGAATACCGTAATGTACCCGGAAATAACAGGTGAGGAAAATCCAAAGAACGAAGAAATAAAAGATACAATGCAGGAGAACAATATGGGAATGAATATGGGAAGTGAATCATCCGATATTATTACATTGAACTATGGCATGTTACGAGCGACTGAAAAAACAACTTTACCTGCAGGTACACTCACGGTAATGTTTGCACGGTAACGTTTGCGAAGGCCTCGGTCGGCACGGTGACCGGTGCCGGGCAGAGCCGACCTGGCGAGCTGGGATGCTAGGGCGACGCAGACCGCACGGCGCCCGCGGTACGCTTCCGCGATTGACCACTTCTGGAGGTGCTGGTAAGGCTCGACGTGTGTCGCGTCTGGCCGTTGTTTCACTTGTCGGGGA
>JAYURB010000048.1:0-12067 GCA_043756425.1 Bacteroidota bacterium | reverse complement strand
ACTGTAACAGTAGTACTGGCTTGTGTACCTGTTCCACATGAATTACCCGGGGTAACAGTAATGTTCCCCGAAGTTGATCCGTATAGTATATTGATTGAAGGAGTGTTTTGTCCCGAAACAAGAGTGGTTCCTCCGGGAATTGTCCAGGAATATTGTGTTGCTCCTGCTACCGGACTTATTGAATATGTAGCCGAAGCGCCATCACAAAGTGCCAATGGTCCCGTTATAGATCCTGTTGCAGAAAGTGGTGTTGATACTGTTACAATAGCCGTGCTTGTACTTGTACATCCATTGACTGCTGTTCCGGTAACGGAATAAGTAGTCGTGGAAACAGGTATAAATGAAATTCCATTCGTAACTCCGCCTGACCAGGTATAAGAAGCAGCACCCGTTCCGCTAAGACTTACAACAGTTCCCGGACAAACCGTTGATGAAGGGGAAATTGTTGAACCCACCGTTGGTGTAAGATTAACAGTGATAGAATTAGTTAAACTGGTAGTACATCCATTCGCTGCTGTTCCAACCAGGGTATCTGTTCTGCTGATAGTAGGTACAAAAGCTACTCCATTGTTTATACCTCCTGACCAGCTGTATATTGATGCTCCTGATCCTGTAAGAGTAACTGATGTTCCGGAACAGATAGTTGAAGATGGTGATACATTAATACTAAGATTTGGGCGTGCGTTGACCGTTATAGTTACTGTACTTGCACTAGAACAACCATTCGATGTTCCTGTTACTGTATATGTTGTAGTTGCTACAGGTGTAAAGGCTACACCATTTGTTACACCGCCTGTCCACGTATAGGTTGTTGCGCCGGTTCCGCTAAGAGTTACTGGTGTGGATGAACAAACAGTCGATGCCGGATTTGCTGTTTGTCCAACGGTTGGTATTGAATTAACAGTAACGGTTATAGTTGCAGAATTTGTACAACCATTTGCAGCTGTGCCGGTTACTGTATAAGAAGTTGTTGCGCCCGGAAGGAAAGAGAATCCATTCATAATACCTCCCGTCCAGGAATATGTTGCTGCTCCGGTTCCGCTTAACGTCACTGTTGTTCCTGCACAAACTGATGTGGATGGTGCGGCTGTTGCTCCTATTGTTGGAGCAAGATTTGGATTTATAGTCACAGAAAGCGATGATGCCGTTCCATTGCCACAAGAGTTAACCGGTGTAACTGTAATGTTTCCTGAATTTGAACCGTAAAGAACATTGAGTGTGGTTGAATTCTGTCCTGACACAATGGAAGCCCCCGACGGAACACTCCATGTATAAGAAGTTGCACCTGCTACTGGACTTATGGAATAGCTAGCTGCTGCACCATTACATATTGATGTGGGTCCTGTGATGGAGCCGGCAGCTGATGGAGCCGGTGATACTGTTACAGTAGTTGAATTGCTATTCGTACATCCATTCACACTTGTACCTGTTACTGTATAGGTTGTAGTAGTAACAGGAATAAAAGCTACGGCATTTGTAACTCCTCCCGTCCATGTATATGTTGATGCTCCTGTTCCGTTTAATGTTACGGAAGTATTCGGGCAAACCAATGCAGATGGAGAAACAGTAGAACCAACGTTTGGTTTTTGATTAGCTGTTACCGTTGCTGTTTGAGAATTTGTACAACCATTTGCCCCTGTTCCTGTAACGGTATAATTATTTGTACCTGTCGGAATAAAAGAAACACCATTAGAAATTCCTCCCGTCCAGCTATATGTGTTTGCCCCTGTTCCGGTAAGCGTTACAGAGGATCCTGCACAAACAGTTAATGATGGGTTAGCAGTAAAGCTTACAAATGGTCGTGGTAAAATAGTAATCGTAACCGTATTTGTAGCAGAACATCCGTTTGAGGTTCCGGTTACTGCATAAGTAGCTGTCGAGCCCGGAACAAATGGAACTCCGTTTGTAACTCCACCTGTCCACGTATAATTTGAAGCTCCTGTTCCACTCAGAGCAAAAGATGTGCCTGCACATGCGCTTGCAGATGGAGTAACTGTCGAACCAACCGTTGGTACCGGATTCACGGTTACCGTAACAGCAGTTGAATTAGTACATCCGTTTGAGCCTGTCCCTACAACAGTATATGTTGCTGTTGAGCCCGGTAAAAAAGCGACCCCATTGCTTACGCCTCCGTTCCAAACATAGGATAAAGCGTTACCGGTTCCGGTAAGTGCAACAACGGTTCCTGCACAAACCGTTGTATTCGGCGATGCTGTAACGTTAACCGTTGGTGCCAGGCTGGCGTTAATACTTATTGTGATGGATGATGGTGTACCGTTGCCGCAAGAATTGACCGGTGTAACTGAAATATTTCCCGATGTTGTTCCATATATAATGTTAATAGATGTAGTATTTTGTCCGGATACAATTGTTGTTCCACCGGGAACAGTCCAGTTATAAGAGGTTGCTCCCAATACCGGGCTTATTGAATAGGTAGCTGTTGAACCGCTGCACAAAGACGATGGGCCCGCAATAGATCCGGCAGCTGAAGGCGTTGGCGCCAGAGTTACAGTAACAATATTCGTACTGGTACAGCTGTTTGCTGCTGTACCGGTTACCGTATAAGAACCGGTGGTTAACGGAACAAAAGGTACTCCGTTCGTCACCCCTCCCGACCAGGTATAGGTTGATGCACCTGTACCATTAAATGTCACGGAAGCGCCGGAACATATAGTAGAAGATGGTGAAACAGTGGCGCCAACTGTTGGAGATAGGTTAACTGTTATTGTTGCATTACTTGTTGATGTGCACCCGTTGGCGCCTGTACCTGTTACAGTATATGTTTGTGTAGAGGCTGCAGCAAAAGGAATATTATTTGTTACGCCTCCGGACCAACTGTAAGTTGAAGCGCCGGTACCACTAAGCGTTACGGCAGTTCCTGAACATACGGTTGAAGATGGTGATACGGTATAGTTTACTGTTGGCTTTAGGTTAACCGTGACCGTTGCTGTACTTGTATTTGAACATCCATTAGTAGTTCCTGTTACCGTATATGTAGTTGTAGAATTTGCAGCGAAAGGAACTCCGTTTGTTATTCCTCCCGACCATGTATATGTTGATGCACCGGCTCCGCTTAATGTAACCGATGTTCCCGAACAAACTGTTGATGATGGTGAAATGGTTGAGCTTACTGTTGGTAGTAGCTTAACAGTTATTGCAATCGAGCTGGTATTAGAACATCCATTGGCACCCGTTCCTGTAACGGTATAGGTCGTTGTTGCAACAGGAACAAAAGAAACAGCATTTGTAACGCCTCCCGACCAAACATAAGAAACGCCTCCGGATCCACTCAGTGTTACGGATGATCCGGCACAAACAGAAGTAGATGGCGAAGCTGTTGTGCCTATTGTTGGTGCAAGACCGGGGTTATTCGTAACTACTAAAGTTGCCGGAGTTCCATTGCCGCATGAATTACCCGGTGTAACGGCAATATTCCCTGCTGTTCCTCCGAATAAAACACTAATTGATGTTGTATTCTGCCCCGAAACAATAGTTGATCCACTTGGAACTGTCCACGCATAACTTGTTGCTCCTGAAACCGGACTAATAGAATAAGTTGCTGATGCTCCACTGCAAAGTGATGATGGTCCCGTTATTGAACCTGCAGCAGATGGTGTAGGGTTAATTGTAACAATAACAGAAGTAGATCCCGTACAGCCATTACCTGAAGTTCCCGTCACAGTATATGTGGTTGTTGAAACGGGAGTAAACGATACGCCATTGGAAATTCCTCCGGTCCAGGTGTAGCTTGAAGCCCCTGTTCCACTTAAGTTTACGGATGTTCCTGAACAAACTGTTGTAAATGGAGAAATATTATATCCCACAACGGGTGGTTGGTTTACTGTTATTGTTACACTGCTTGTGTTTGTACATCCGTTAACAGATGTGCCTGTAACAACATAGTTCGTTGTTGAAGAAGGAGTGAACGATACACCATTTGTAATACTTCCTGTCCAGGTATATGTTGATGCGCCGCTTCCGCTTAGTGTTACCGCTGTTCCCGAACATACTGCCGTAGACGGATTAACAGAAAACCCTACGGTAGGTTGAAGATTAACGGCAATGGAAACAGATTGCATGGAACCATTACTGCATGCATTAACGGGGGTTACAGTAATATCTCCCGATGTAGATCCAAATGTTATTTGTATGGATGCTGTGCCTTGCCCTGAATTAATTGCTGTTCCGGAAGGAACGGTCCATACATAGGATGTTGCACCCGAAACCGGACTTATAGAATAAGTAGAACTTTGCCCGCTGCAAACGGAAACAGAACCGGAAATCGAACCTGCAGGTAATGGTGGAGAACACACTTTAGAAACAAAAAAATCTGCTGATCCAACAGGCGTAATGTTAAAAACACCGGTTGCTGAAGTGTCGGGGTTAAAATCAACCGTTCCAACAAAATAGCCTGCATAGTATGCATTTCCTGAATTGTCTGCGGTAATGCCTGCCCCTGTTCCTTCATCTGTTCCTCCCAAACTGCTTGCCCAAACAAAATTTCCCGCGGAATTTAACTTGGAAATAAAAACGCTTTGGTTGGCTGCTGCTGTGAGATTAAATGTGTCTGTTGGTGCTGTGCCCGGATTAAAATCGGCTGTACCTATTAAAAATCCTGTTGTATAAATATTAGCAGAAGCATCAACAGCAATAGATGTTCCATGTAAATAAGCTGTTCCGCCCATAGATTTTGCAAAAATAAAATTGCCCGAAGAGTTGAGTTTCGAAACAAAAAGATCTTCTAATCCTGTAGATGTTATGTTGAATGTAGCACCACCTGTTGTATCTGGATTAAAGTCAACGGTTCCTGTGAAGTATCCTGTTGTACACACATTTGCTGAAGCATCCAATGTTATCGAAAGGGGATCGGCATAATCACTTCCCCCCATTGCTTTAACCCAGACAAAATTTCCGGATGATGAAAGTTTTAAAATAAAAACATTGTCTCCGTTGCCGGTTGAGGTAAGGTTATATATCACCCCTGCTGCTGTGTCAGGGTTGAAGTCTACTGTTCCAAAAAATGAACCTGTTGTATAAACGTTTCCGGAATTGTCTACGGCTATTGATCTACCAACATCATCGCCGGTAGAGCCAATATTTTTAGCCCATATAAAGCCACCGGATGAATTTAGTTTTGAAATAAATGCATCTCCACTACCCCGCGATGTCAGATTATAGGTTGCCGCCGCCGCTGTGTCCGGATTAAAGTCAACAGTGCCTGCAAAATAACCTGTTGTATAAACATTTCCGGAACCATCAGTAGCTATGGAGTAGCCGTCAGCGTAATCGTTTCCTCCAAAACTTTTTGCCCAGACAAAGCTGCCGGATGAATTTAGTTTTGAAACAAAAATATTTTCAGCAGGGCCCGCTGAAGTAATAAAAAATGTGTCTGCCGCTGCTGTATCAGGATCGAAATCGACTCTTCCTGAAAAATATCCTGTCGTATAAACGCTTCCCGACCCATCAACCGAAAGGGCATACCCGTCCGTGAAATCAATCCCGCCAAGATTTTTAGCCCAAATTAAACCTCCCGATGCATTCAGTTTTAAAATAAAAGCATTCGATCCATTGGGGTTTTGCGTTGTTAAATAAAATGTGTCTCCTGACGCAGTGCCTGGATCAAAGTCAACCTTTCCAAAAAAATACCCTGTAGTATATACATTTCCCGAGGCGTCAACAGCAACTGCCCGCCCCTGATCATAATCTGCTCCACCGGCACTTTTTGCCCATTGAAGACCTTGCGCAAAAGAGCTTATATTAAATACAATAAAAGTAAAAAAGAGTATGGATTTTTTCATTGGGTTGAGTTTGTCTGGTTGTTAATTGTCTGAATTAAATCACGATTAAATAAATACAAAGTTAGCCTTTAAAATTATTTAATATAGTAATGGGCTTTGTTCTTTTAAAAATGAACTTGCTTAATTACACTAAAAATAAGACCACGACTCTTGTAAATTTATTAAAAATAGGTTTATGAGTCAAGTTAATAAAAAAAGTCTGCTTACAACCCCAAAAACCCTTTTATTAGGCTTTGGTTAACTGTTTTAATAGAATAAGCGCTTTAGTTGAATTAAAGAATGGTTAAACCCACATTCGTTTTAATGAAAGATATTACTCTATGGGGTTTTTCTTTTATAATGGCTTACCAGGCATATGAAAACGATAACTTAAAGTCGCCATCCAGAAAACCATAATATTTCAATTCCTTTTCATTCCATGGAAAACGGTTAACGACCCAGTTTCCATAGGAGAAGTTTACTTTAAAAGCCCTCCAGTCAAAATAACCAAAGCCGTAAGTATAGTCCGGATCCCATGCCACCAATTTATCCCTTTCCGGAAAATAGTACAAACCTCCTTCAACATATATATTGTTCCAGATTACATAACGTGTGGAAAGTCCCATTAATAATTTTCCGGAAGCAATTTTACCTTCACCGTAATTGTTGTTTAATTCATCCTGATAATTTATTGAATACTTTACAAAATATTTAACGCTCCAGGTTGTTGTATTATCAATCTTAAGAGAGTTTATAAGTTTACGTGATAGATTGTGTCCGTAGCTGACATAAAATCTTCCCTGTAATAAATGCTCGCGGAATTGTTTTGAAGTAGCTTTGTACTTATTCGGTGTATAATTTTCATAGCCATAGGAAAAAGTATTGGGTCTCCAGTTAAATCGTTCTAATATATAATAATAGTCCGAGGTCCACGGTGGCAGGTTTTCTGCATCCTGAAACTGTTTGAAAAAAGTGGTTCGAAAATATACCTCCTCAAACAGATTAATCGTTAAGTGAACAAAACCCGCAAAACGAAACTCCCTTCTTAAAGCCCCGGTTTTCTTGTCATTATAACTGATCCTTCCGCCTGAAAAACCTACGTCACCAATAAATGTTCTTTCCGGAAACATTCTGTCTTTCCCCTTATGAAATATTCCTTTGGGTTCTTCCGGTGTGTATTTTATGGAATAATCTAATGGATTAAATGCCAAAACGCTTTTGTTTGGTGCTAAACAAAAAAGAAGGAAAATAATTCCGCAAAGGTTTTTTTTATACTTAGCAATTGTTTGGATTGCCATATTGTCTTTTTTAAAATACTGTTTCATTTTTTATTAATTACATAGTTTGATTTGTGGTGTCTGCAGAATAATGAATTCCAACCAATCTTCCGTTCATTTTATAGTTTAAACATTCGAGAATTATTCCATTGGTGTTAACGTTAATAGCTTTATTGGGCCGGCCACTTTTTTCATATTGTCCGGCATACCACCCGCTTCCGGGTTTATACAGTTTTTTAACTGCATTAAATAGTGTATCGCTGTAAGCATCGCTAAAAAGAACATACCATCCAAATGCGGCTTTCGTGCTTAGTGTTTTAAAATCTGGCGCATCATCTCCTGCTTCACTGATGCACGCCCACTTCTTCCCTTCGTTTACAACAGTGTTGTATACAAAATACGGTATGGTGTCTATATGATCTTCCGTTACAGCAGTAACGTATCCCGTTTCTTTATATCTGTTTTTTTGTACATTGTATATTCTCCAGGCTAATTCTCTGGCATCATTATTCCAGCCATATTCAATTCCGTCAAGAATATACGGTTCGCTAACCGTAAAATTATACGTGGGTGTGGTTGCTGATTCGCGCGAATCGTAACCAATGTCAATTTTATTAAAATGTACGAAGCGGATAAAATCTGTATAACTCATTGCTTCCCATAAATCAAAGCCTGCTGTAGTTAATCCTTTAGCAGCATATTCTTCATATCCCAATCTCCCCTCTTGTATAAGTTTGGGTCTTTTATCCTTGCTGGTAAATGATATTCCCTGCATAAATCCATCGTTTAACATGTCATCCAGATTCCACCGGCTTATTACTTTTGTCATTTGTGCAGTAAATACCGGATAGTCTCTATATATTTTATTAACAAAAACAAAGAATCGTCCTATATCAACTGCTGTCCATCCCAAACCATCAGGCACCTCATTGTTTGAGTAATCTACCATTTTCAATGTAATTGCATTGTATACCTTATTCGGGAGTCTTCCATGAAATAATGGTATTTTAGACAGGCTGTTTAATTGTCGGCCGATAATTTGATGGCATTCTGTACTGTCAATTATTCCAATTTCGTAAGCAGAAAGCACACCCATGGCCGCACTTGTAATATCCCACATCGTTATTGCTGGATATTTATCAGATGCGTTGATCAGCCCTGTGGAGTCATTATAATTATTTTTAAAATATTGCCACGCTATCTTCGCCATATCAAATTCTTCTTTTGTTAAATATGTTTGTTTGCGAATGGGATAAAACTTGGATTTTGAAATCACCTCTCCCTTTGAAAAAATATTTTTATAAAAACCAAAATCTGTCGGCTTTGACTTCTCAACCCACAAGACAAAATAGGTTCCCGCAAGCAACGCTATTATGGAAATCAATGGTTTTAATAGAAAAGAGTATTTGTTTTTCATGCCTTATTGTACTTGCTCTGGTTTGGTTAATGTTCTCGTTTTTACAAAAAATCGCCTTAAGTTACGAATCGGCAATTCTATAAATTTAAATGAGAACAAGGCTAAAGAAATTGACAAAATATTAACAATTCCAAAATATATCCAGAAGTTCTTTAACTCAGAGTAGGTTTTGCAAAAATATATCATTGCCGCAACGGCCAGATTACTAAAAATATATAAACCAAAAGTAACTTTACCCAAGTGATGAAGAATGTTCCATTTTTTAGGTGTCAGTTTTGCATTTGGATTAAAAAGATAATTAGCAATAAAGTAACTGCAAAGCGAAATATACGTGTACTTTTTAACTGTTGCGTAAAAAAGATTGCTATAGTCCGCATAAACATCTACAAACAACAGATAAAAGAAAATTACATAAAACATCAGCCTCATAGAAGGGGGGTTGTACAGAACCTGTGTTTTCTTTTGGTGTAGAATCAGACCAAGCCAACACCCTATGGCCAAAACATCCATTCTACTCAGGGTATGAAGGTAAATAAGATTCCAGGGCATCGCTGAGTGAAATGCGGAAACTCTAAAAAGAAGGCTCAGAAAAATAATAAAAGTAAAAAATAAGGGCAGGTGCCTTCGTCGAATGATAACCAATATAATTGGTATCACTAAATAAAACTGCAACTCAATAGCGGTATACCACAAGTAATTAACAGAAATTGGACCCCAGCCATTGTATGCTAAATCAAGGTTTCCGATTAGAAAAAACCAATAAGGATAGTTGGGGTCCTTTTCGTGCATGTGAGCAGAAAACACCGGACTGACAGCAAGAACTAAAAAGTACAGAGGAAGAATCCGTAAAGCTCTGCGAATGTAAAATCTGCGAATCTGAATATCCCCCGACTCGTCTTGTTCCTTTAACAATAACATTGTTATAAGAAATCCGCTGATCAGAAAAAAAACATCGCCTCCCAATGAAAAATTATGAATTACCCTTTCAATATATTCGCCAATAACAGAAAATCGAGTCCCTGCATCGTTCAAAACAAAAGAAGGTGAGCCAAAACTCTCCTTCCATCCTGTATACGTGTGAAAAATTATTAAAGCATACGCCAGAAAGAAGCGTACGATATAAAGGTTGTCAAACCCTTGAGACCGGTTAATTTGCATTGGAATCTATAGCGCCGGCGTCAATTGATTGGGGTATAATTCTGAAAGATCTTCTTCCGGAGCCAAAGGGGTTGTGTTCTTCCAAAATGCTGCACGTATAAAAGCATTTAGCTGATATATATTAATAAATCCCCAAATAACATTCACCGTAAAACCTGAATAACTTGGATGAACTCCTTTAAAAATTAGGTATGTGTTGTACAGTATGCCAAGCAATGTCAAAGCAACAATTGTTAAATGAGGAATGATGTGGCGGATGACTTGCTTTTCACCATTCACCTGTTTCTTGCGCGTTACATTAAACTCCATATTGCGTTGACGCAGTACTTTAAAAATACTTTGCATGTAAAGCCAGAAATTGGATATATAATATTGTTTTGCCCGGTGCGTATTAACCCCCCAATTTGCAATTGCCATTAAGATTATATTAAGCACTTGAAAAGGGATGAAGTGCTTGAAGAAATCAAAATTAAAGGCTAGTACCGGCGGGGTGAGGGTAAAGAAAAATAAGATCGGACTTAATAAAAATACCGTAATCCATAATGTTGAGAAGTATGTATAAACCGTATTTATATAGCACAATCTTTGTCTCAAGCTTAATCCTTTTAGTACAAGCGGACTGTGCTTCCCAAGGGCAATATCAATGGAACCTTGTGCATACCGCGCATATTGCTTAACCCTGCTTTCTAAATCTTGTGGTGAAAGCATTTTTGATTCTACATAAATATGCAGAACACTTTTCCAGTTGCGACCGGGAGCAGAGTGTATTAAAAGTGAGGTATAAATATCTTCCGATATATGGTGTTCAAAGACCGTTTTGGTTATTTTAGATTGGGCCTCCGTTTTGAGTTCTTCTTGTGATTTGTCGCGACGCAAAGCCTTCTGCTCATCAATGTAATGCTTGAGGTCTTCTTGATATTTAATTTCTGCGCTTTCAAATAAAAAATCCCGGCGGTGAATGGATGCTGCGCCACAACAAAACGAAGCATTGTGGTAATTTCTTCTGCGCAAAATAACATCATAAAATAATTTTGGATTACTTCCAAAAATATCGTGTCCTGTTTTAATTTTATTAAAAAGAAAATCGGAAATGGTTTTTCTCTTTTTATTTAGCCCCTTAAACTGCTGACGAAGAAAAACCGACAACGGAACCGATTCCGTTAAATCATAAAACCATTGCGGTGTCTGAACCCACGCCAGGTTCTTGTCTCTGAAATACCCTGTTGTATGATTAAGAAAACCTTCAAATGGGCGCGTATCTGCATCCAAAATCAAAATTAAATCTCCGTTCGTTTTCAGTATAGCATTATTTAAATTCCCCGCCTTAAATCCAAAATTGTCTTCGCGTGTTAGATAATTGATGCCGTATTGCTCGGTTAATGCTTTAAAGTTTTCCTTTAGTGGGTCCCTGCCATCTCTTCTGCCATCGTCTAGCAAATGTATGTTAACGGAAACATCATCAAATGGATATTTCATTTTTAGAGCGTCTTCGATTGTGAAGCGGACCAAATCAATGGATTCATTAACTGTTGTAATGAAAACATCAATAGATAACGGTCGGTCATCGTCAACAGAAACTTCTTTTATGTCCGATAAATAGTGTGCCGGCTTTTTCAAAGGACTATCGTCGTTTGACCAATAATTAATTACTATTAAACACAGACTGATAAAACTAAGCGTTTCGGCAATTACTAATGAAAGAGAAAAAAATGCAGCGTTCCAATTCAGCGATTCCGTCCATCTCCAGTATAAGTAATAAACACCGAATAAAAGCAGCAACACAGCAAAAAACTGGAAAAGCATTGTTCTTCCTTTGCTGTCTGGTATGGGCTGGTCAGGTTTTCTGTCTTCGAACTTTCGAAAATACAGATTGTCCTCGGTATTGGTGGTTGAACAGGTTTGTTTCATGTTGTTTTTAACAATGTAGTTTCAGTTTTTTTCTTTTCTTTTTGGTTCAAGTCGACGAAAAGTATTTGGTTTTGTATTAATAATTATCGGGTAATTATTTGTTTTATTTATTTCGTTTCGTTATTAATTATAATTTATTAATACAATTTCATAAAGCGAAATGTCTTCGCTTAATATTCCTTTTTATATGCCCTTTTAAATTTAAGGGCTCTAAGGTAGTTCTCTTATCAACGAGGCAGATTCGTGTCGGTAGAAGTATTACACATTAGAATGTCAGTAATACTTTATTTGTGGCTTTTCTGATTACCTTTTATTCGTTGATTTGATGTTGCCAAAGTAACAAAAACAGGCGTTTTGAGCAAGTTTATTATGGTAATGACCCTTATTTCTTTTCAACCGTTGCCGTAGCGTTGGTAAGTTCTGTGTTTTTGTGGGTGGAGGTTTTTAATTCTTTTAAAAAAAATATTAATTAAATTAATAAATGGCGTGATTTTTCGAACAAAAGGCCAATTATTATTTTTCATTTAAAA
>JAYURB010000047.1:0-4765 GCA_043756425.1 Bacteroidota bacterium | reverse complement strand
CTGCATATGGAAGGCCATACATATCTTCAAGGGTTCTCAATAAATCGTAATGATTGTAACCGGTCAGATAATAGCTTCCCGGCTGTACCATAGGTCCGCAAATTATTAACGGAATATGATTCGTAGGTGTAAAATTGTCTTCATCGAATGTAAGGATGAAAAGACTATTATTTGTTTGTGCCCAATTAATGTAATTTTGTAAATGATTCTGAACCCACTGATCGCCATTGGTAATTCTGTATGGATCTGCGCCATCATGCATGTCGTTTGCCTGATTTGGAATAACAAAACTTAATGTTGGAAGTTGATTAAAATCGGTAGGGAATTCATTCATCGTAAGGTTATATCCTGCAGAAATTTGATTCGTTCCTGTTCCCTGCCAATTTACCCATGGATTATGTTTACGGGCATAGTTACCTGAACTGCTGGTATTTGATCCAACGTAAGGAAGGTCTTCTGAATATCCTCGAAAACTAAAGCCTGCATTAATCAACAGTGAACCCAGATTAGGCGTATACCAAGGTGTCCCTGATGGAGTACCGTCTGAAGTCACTCCCTGATTACTACCGGAAAATAACATAATATAATTTGGCTGACTAGGGTGAGTTAATCCGTAATATTCTGTCATATTTGCCGATTGGGTAGCAAGAGTATTAATAAAAGGAGCAGAAGTTGAACCAATAATTTGATAATAATCGTGATTCTCCATAATACAGATTACAACATGATCAGGACGTGGTATAATGGCTTTAGCGGAATTAATTCCAATAATAAAAAGCGAAACTAAAATCATCAAACCAATAAGACAGGTGCTGCATTTGAATGTTGTATCTTTCATTTCCGTTTGTGTTTATTAAGTATAAGTTTAACTTGAATGCAAATAAATGGTTGTAATTTGGAAGTTATATGAAGACCATCAGTTACTTAAGGAATATAAGAGTAAGATTTTCGTTTAAAGTCATTGATTTTATTGGCTTTTAGGTAATTTAAGTTAAAAATATTTACAATCTGATTTTCTATTTATAGTTGATAATCAAGTATATATATTAAATTGTAAATTTTAATTTCTAAATTTTAGGCAATTATGAAGACAAGTAAAAGAAAGAAAATAACAAAAGCAAATCTGTTTCAAAAATGAGCAGAAACATTAATTTTTCTAATACTTTTGCGCATGCATGAGGTTATTTTAATCGCTGATTTCGGTTCTCAATACACGCAACTAATTGCCCGGAGAATTAGGGAGTTTAATGTTTATTGTGAAATTTACCCGTATAATCACTTTCCAGAGTTTAATAAGAATGTAAAAGGCGTTATTCTTTCAGGAAGTCCTTCGTCTGTTCGTGATTCTAATGCTCCCCTTCTTGATCTGTCTGAAGTCCGTAAAAACGTACCTATTCTGGGTATATGTTATGGAGCTCAATTGATGGCTTTTCAAAATAAAGGTGAAGTATCCGCTTCCGGTCTTCGGGAATATGGCAGGGCTCATTTGAAAACAATAGATTCAAAAAATAACTTATTTAAAAATATTAATCCCGGTTCAACTGTTTGGATGTCTCATGGGGATACTATTTCTAAGGTTCCTGATAATTTCACTATTCTGGCTAGTACGTCTGATGTGCATGTTGCTGCCTATCAGATAACCGGTGAACAAACTTTCGCTATTCAATTTCATCCGGAAGTTACTCACTCTTCAGATGGTAAAACATTATTAAAAAATTTCCTGATTGATATTTGTAAATGTTCCTGTGATTGGACTCCTGCATCCTTTATAGAAGAAAAAATTTCAGAACTGAAATCAGTTCTCGGAAACGAACAGGTGGTTTTAGGATTGTCTGGTGGTGTAGACAGCTCTGTTGCTGCAGCTTTGCTTCATCGCGCAATTGGAACAAACCTTCATTGTATTTTTGTTGATAATGGATTATTACGTAAGAATGAATTTGAATCGGTACTGGAATCGTATAAACATCTTGGATTAAATATTACAGGAGTAGAAGCAAAAGAGCAATTTTATTCTTCTTTAAAACACTTAACCGACCCGGAAGAAAAACGAAAAGCAATCGGTAAAACTTTTATAGATGTATTTGATAAAGAAGCTCACAGAATCAAAAATGTAAATTGGCTTGGTCAGGGAACAATTTATCCCGATGTTATTGAATCCGTCAATGTAAAAGGACCTTCCGCTACAATTAAAAGTCATCATAACGTAGGCGGTTTGCCTGAAAAAATGAAAATGAAAGTTATTGAACCGCTAAAGTCCCTTTTTAAGGATGAAGTTAGGGAGGTTGGACGTCAATTGAATTTGGATAATAATATTCTTAACCGTCATCCGTTTCCCGGACCCGGACTGGCAATTAGAATTCTGGGAGAAATAACGCATGAAAATGTGCAAATTTTGCAGGATGCAGACGAAATCTTTATTTCTCTTCTCAAAAAACATATGCTTTATGAAAAAGTATGGCAGGCAGGAGTGATTTTATTGCCTGTTCGCTCTGTTGGAGTAATGGGTGATGAAAGAACCTATGAAAATGCAGTTTGCCTGCGTGCAGTGACTTCCATAGATGGCATGACAGCCGACTGGTGTCATTTGCCATATGATTTTTTATCTCTGGTTTCTAATGAAATAATTAATAAGGTTAAAGGAATAAACAGGGTAGTTTATGACATAAGTTCCAAACCACCTGCAACAATAGAATGGGAGTAATGCATTCATTTTTTTTTCATTTCTTGCAACTAATAAATATGATTAACAAATTGAAAAATATCATTGTCATTTTACTTTTTGCCTTGTTTGTTCTTCCGGAAAACACAACTGCTCAGTCATTGTCATCCAGGGATACTGCGAATGTTCATTTTCTTAATGCCCGGAAATTTTATATCTACAAAGTTGAAAAAGGCGAAACATTATTTGGAATTTCTCAGAAATTTGCAATCCCTCAGGAAGAAATTCTTGACTTCAACCACGAGATTTCGAAGAATGGTTTAAAAGCAAAAATGAAATTGTGGATACCTGCATACAGCTGGCTAAAAAAGGATTCAATAGAGAAAAGTGTATTAAAAGAAGTTATTCCGGCGAAGTATTCTTACAAAATTGCAGTTATTACCGCGCTCAATATTCCGAAACAATATACTGAAAACGATTCTTCAGCTTCTTATATTAATGAACCTCTGAATGATGAACTGAAATTGAACCTTGAATTTATTGAAGGGATAGCCTATGCAGCTGATATACTCAAAAGCGAAGGAATAAGGTTCCATTTATATTGTATCGATTCAGAAAGTGACAGTTCGAAAGTTTTGCTAAAGCTCAGAAAAAGTGATAAACCGGATATGATTATCACCAATGAAAGTAATAGTGTTTTAAAAGGATTATCGGCCTATTCCCTGGCGAAAAATATTTCTTTGATTCCTTGTGCACTAAATTCTTCAGATATAATCAAAGACAATAATCAGGGTTTATCATTACTTCCTTCATCCGGTAAGCAATGCGAAATGATGGGGAGGTTTTCAAGAGAATACTTTAAAAATGCCTATTTAATTACTTTAAAAACGTCCAATCAGAAAGAAAATGATCGTTCTGAGTTTTTTAAAAACGGTTGGCTTTCTGTTAAGGAATCTTTTCCGCGTCGCATCGATTGCTCTAAAGGAAGTGTTTCAGGAATAGCAGATAGTTTATCAAAAGGGAAAAATAATTTAATTTTTATTCCTTCATCCAATGAAGATTTTGTCTCTACTATTTTGAATTCATTAAAATCTAAAATTCCCGATTATGAATTCACTGTTATTGGTTTACCAACCTGGCAGTATTTTGAAACCATTGATCAAAAAACAATTGAAGATTGTAATGTTTTTGTATTTAATTCCGGGTTTATTGATTTTAAAAATAATGAGGTTTTCAAGTTTCGGAAATTCTTCAGAGAAAAATATTATTCTGAACCTTCCGAAAGCGCTTATCAGGGCTATGATGCTTTATGGGTGGCCGGGAAATTGTTTTTAAAGTACGGTAATAAAATATCTCTTGATGAAAATCAGAAAGTCATTGAAGGTATTTATTCTTTTTATTCTTTTGATCGCATCAGTGGTGGAACAGGATATGAGAATAAAAATATTCATGTTTTTCAACCCGGTAAAGATTTGTCAATTGATCTTACTAAGATTAATATTCTGAAATAATCTGATTGTATGCAAAAGGAAATAGCCGGCTGGTTCCGTCAATTGCAAAATAAAATTTGCCTGGAGCTTGAAAAGGCTGATTCGCAGGGGCGATTCAGGGAAGATAGCTGGGAACGACCGGGTGGGGGAGGAGGGAAAACCAGAATATTGAGAAACGGAAACATTATAGAAAAGGGGGGAGTTAATTTTTCGGAAGTTTTTGGTCCGGCAACAGATTTTTTAAAAAAACAATTTAATGAAAGCGCTGAATTTTTTTTTGCTTCCGGAATATCAATTGTTTTGCATCCTAAAAGTCCTGCTGTTCCCATAATACATATGAATACTCGTTATCTTGAAATAGGAAATAAATCGTGGTTTGGCGGCGGCATTGATCTTACCCCGCATTATATTGACCTCGAAGATGCCCGCTTTTTTCATACTGCATTAAAAAATATGTGTGACGAATTTAATCCTGCATTTTACCCATTGTATAAAAAGCAGGCCGATGATTATTTTTTTATTCCTCATAGAAATGAAACGCGGGGCATTGGAGGAATTTTTTACGATCAACTGGAAGGGACAGAAAATTTTTCAAAGGACGAAATTTTTAAATTTG
>JAYURB010000046.1:0-2089 GCA_043756425.1 Bacteroidota bacterium | reverse complement strand
TACGCAACGAAACTCTGAATCAAAAACAGGCATCTGTATAAAAACCGAATCTCCTTTATATTTTATTTCTTTGACGACAATATTTTCATCACCATTATTAATGGTTAAAGAATTACTATCTGAAGAAAATGTAAAAGGAAGATCAAGCGTATCGTTAAGTGCAAGGGATGCATGCCAGTTCCCGGTGGGTAGTTGCGCCAATGAAGGTACACTTAATAACAGAAGGGATAAAATGTACCTCATGTACTATCTTTTAGTATTAATTGGTTTATTCCTTAACTGCTGCCGACCGAAAAAAATATTTATTCCCTACAGGACTATGCTTTGATGGGGGAGCTAATTTTTTTACCAGTTTTTTGTCCCTTACGGGACTATTCAATTTCGAGCTACTCCGTTAAGAGCTTTAGATTGGTAAAAAAATAACTCTCAAAAATATCTTTGGAACACGAAACTCCGCCTTTTGGTATGTGATGTTATATCTTAGTTGTTTTTTCATTCGTTTCAAATTCTTTTAGCGTTTTACCTTCCTTATTTTTCCATTCTGTAAGTCCGTTTGCATTTCGTCCCATTACCATAACAGCTGCTGAGGATGGGCTACTAAAAATATAATCATCTGAAAACTCAATGTACTCTCCTTTGTCAACAAGAACACCTTCGTCAATAAGTTTTTGTCTATATGTGATGAAACTTGAAGTCATTGAATTCACTATTGTCGCAGCGGCTTTAGAGTTTTTAAAAACTACAAAACCGTCAGAAGTCGGTTCGCCTTGTCCATCAGCACCACGAGCCGCTTTAATTAAAAATGTTTCTTGTTTTTGTTTCGGTTTTAATTCTCGTTTCTCATCAAATACTTTATGCCCTAATGTGTTTACAAGCATTTTTATATAATCGATAAATTCTTCCATTTCTGCTCTGTCTGATTCAGAAATTGATGATTGAGTCGGTATAATGGAATTGTCAACCTTGTAACGATTTGCAGATTTTGCAATGTCGTGAAGTCGGTTTTCCAAATATTTGATGTGAGCTTTATTTAGGTTTTCGTCTTTGCTTATAAATACAATTGTTTCGTTCCAAAAGTCCTTTTGTGTCAACTGTTGATTCAGTCGTTTTAAAATAGATTCAGCTTCGCCAATATATACTTGATCCTTTCCTACTTCGTCTTTCCCGAAAAGTAGGTAAACTCCTGTACTTGTCAGGTCATCCCTGTCGGTGCAGTCCTTAATTTTAATTCTAGGAATTTTGTATGCTTTCCCCGACCAATTAGAAAGTTCGCAACTCATCCGTCCATTTGGGTCTCCGTCTATAAGGAATATTTTTATTGTCTTTCCGAATTTCATATTTTGATGCCTGACTTTTTACTATGGGGCATAACTAATTATTCCCCAACATCAAACTTAATCCCCTGCGCCAACGGCAATTCCGTTCCATAGTTAATGGTATTTGTTTGTCTGCGCATGTATATTTTCCAGGAGTCGCTGCCTGATTCACGGCCGCCGCCCGTTTCTTTTTCTCCGCCAAAAGCACCGCCAATTTCAGCACCGGAAGTGCCGATGTTTACATTAGCAATTCCGCAATCGCTTCCTTCGTGAGAAAGGAATCGTTCTGTTTCTAAAACGTTTCTGGAGAAGATTGCAGAGGACAATCCCTGTGGAACACCGTTGTGATATTCCATGGCTTCGTCCATTGTTTTATATTTCATAATATAAAGCAATGGAGCGAATGTTTCATCGCAAACAATGTTAAGATTTTTCTGAACTTCGGCAATGCACGGTTTAACATAACAACCGCTTTCAAAACCTTCGCCTTTCATTTCTTCACCACCGTAGATAATTTTACCACCTTCTTTCTTTACACGATCGATTGCATTGAAAAAATCTTTTACAGCACCTTTATCGATAAGTGGCCCAACAAGAGTATTTTCATTTAGCGGATGGCCAATATGAATGTGTTGGTAAGCGCTTAATAATTTAGATTTAAAGTTTTCATATACCGATTCATGAATAATCAATCGACGGGTAGATGTGCAGCGTTGTCCGGCAGTACCAACAGCACCAAACAAAACAGCGCGTAAAGCCATGTTCAGGTCGGC
>JAYURB010000045.1:0-12121 GCA_043756425.1 Bacteroidota bacterium | reverse complement strand
TATAAATTAGAAAAACTCCACCCCCAAAAAGGATCAGATCTCTTCCTGATACCGGAAATGGTCCTTTGTTAAACAGCGGCTGAGTAAAATGAACTAGGTAGGAAATACCCATCAGTAAAATAATCCTGAAAATCATGGCCAGCATTAAACCAATTGTCCTTGACCTTTTCTGATCTTTTGCAGGAAGGTAGCCGCAAATAATGGCAATAAAAATAATGTTATCTATTCCAAGTATTATTTCAAGAAATACAAGTGTAACGAGACTTAATATTCCCTCAGGTGTTAAAATATCTAATAGCATCATGAGGTAGTATAATTACAATTGATTTTTAAACTCAAGGTAAAGTTATTCAAACGGATTATTTTTAAAGTTAAATTGAAATATTGATTAAGTAATAAAGCATCTATTAAGATTGCTTATATACATTCAGCACACGTGCAGAAGGTTCCTGAATATTACCTGACCATTTTGGAAGCCAGTAGTGCGGTATAACAGACCATTGATTGCCAAAATTCTCTTTGAATTTTTTCATGTAATAGTAAGCTTCTTTTGAAGGAGGAACAAGGGTTGGATGCAGCTTTGTTTTCTCACTTGCAAATTCAGCATCCGATACTTTTTCGTTTAAGTATTCCTGAATCCATTCAAACCAGGATTTTTCTTTCCCGGAAACTCCATCTGAAAAAGCTTCTTTTTTTCTCCACATAACTTCATTAGGTAAAATTGGCTGTGTTATGTATACTTCACTGAAAGCATTCCGGATAAAATATTTTTCTATCCTCGAAGGAGTCGGAAGTTTCCATTCAGTAGGAATTCCCCTGAAGTAATCGACAACTTCTCTGTCAAGGAAAGGAACACGCGCTTCAAGTCCATGACAGGAAATAGCCCGATCAACCCGTAATCCATCAAATAAATAAATCTCATCCAACAGTCTGTAATGCTCATCGCGGGCTTCATCGGCACGGGGGTTTAAGAAAAAATACAAATAACCCATTTGACCTTCATCTGCTCCATCTCCATTAAGAATTACTTTGATGTTGGTTTTTGTACTAATATATTTTCCCAATAGAAACTGGCCGACACTGGCTCTGATAGTTGTAATATCGTATGTCTCTGTAGCTTTAATCACATGGTCAATCGCTTCCAATCCCTCCTGGGGTGTGAAAAGTATAACATGGTGTTCGATATTATGATACAGGTTATTCACATATTCAGCAACGCTGCGGGCATAAACTATATCTGTTCCCTCCTTCATTCCAATGCTAAAGGAATTCAGTTTTTTACCGGGGTAATCTTCTGCTAATTTTTTAGCGGCAATTGCACACACAAGACTTGAATCCAATCCACCTGAAAGAAGGCAACCAACCGGTCGGTCTGATATAAGTCTTCGCTTAACTGCATCTTCAAAAATCCGGACAACTTCCAGATTATCTTTTTCAGTAGGAACAGAATTTGTCTGTCCTCCCTCATATTTTACTATGGGCCAATATTTGTCGAATGAAGGTGTTTGTCCTTGCTCCCAGCGCAGAATGGTTTTTTGACCAAGCCTTTTCACATCAGTAAAAAGATTGCTTAATCCGGAAAGTAAACTGCTGAAGCCAAAACTTTTTTTATCTTCAGAAATGGCATAGAATACCGGACGCACACTGAGTGGATCCGTACTCAGATGGATAGATTTAAAACGGTCTCCATCAAATTCTATAATTGCAAAACTATATTCACCCAACAGAGCTTTATTAAGTTTGTTAATATCATAATTGAACAACTTATACAAAGGAAGTATTACTGCACAATCGGAACCGTGTTTGCTTACTTTAAGATCGTAGGTATCTATTAGCTCTTTGAAATTATATACTTCTCCGTTACAGAGCAGGTAAAAAGTTTTATTAGAATCAATAAGGTGGAAAGGTTGATCTCCATCGATATCCAGACCCATAATAGCAAGCCTGTGGAAACCCAGAAAGCATCCGTGATTTAATACTGTAAGACTTCTGTCCGGTCCACGCGATCGTAATTTCTGAAAGGACTCAAATCCACCTGATGCTTTCGATTCAGTTATTTCCCCCAGCAAACCATATATTCCACACATATAAATTTTGTTTATTTAATTAAGATTTTAAAATATGAAGTTAAATCAATTGCTTTAAGCATAACCGGAATAGGTCTTGAGTCTGTTATTGATCCAAGTCGGCGTGGCCGGATTCGAACCGACGACCTCCAGCACCCCATGCTGGCGCGCTACCGGGCTACGCTACACCCCGAATTACTCTAAAATCAAAGATTTTTACTTTTTTATAGGGCTGGCAAAGATATAATTTTTCGCCTGAGCAGGAAAAATTTATCTCGTCTATAAGCGCTGAATTTAATATAATTTCCAAGAAACTACTTTTATTAAAAAAACCAAAATCGACCTAATTATTTTTTTTTTTTTCACTGGCGAAGCCAATAAAATCGATTAAAAATGAGCAGGAGAAGAAAGTTACATGAATCCGATCAGAATTTCCAAAGCTTTTTGATCAAGACAAGGTAATTTTCCTTTTTTCTTTCAATATGCAAATATTGTTTTTTAAATAAGTTCCGAAACACTAACTCTATTTTAATCTTTTTTAGGTCGAATGATTGAAAGTTATGGATCATTAATGAGTTTTCTTACAAATGTATGAGCTTGGGGTTATTGCAAACATTCACTTCTCTTGTAGCCTAGTTTTATAGTTCAAGAAATAGTCAGTCCTAAACTTACGGGAAAGTTAAAGAGTGCTGTTTGAAAATTGAAACTATGAAACAATTGTTACTTCGAAGATTGATCTTGACTGTTGCAGCAGTGATTCGGTTGTTTTGCGCCGATTCAGCTTATGCAAGTCATACGATGGGTGCTGATCTTACTTATGAATGCCTGGGTGGAAACTCTTATAAGGTAACCCTTTCGTTTTACAGAGATTGTATTGGAATTCCTGCTCCTGCAAATGCAGTGGTTACCATAAACTCTCCTTCTTGCGGACAAAATCTAAGTGTTACGTGTTATCCTCGCCCCGGAACCGGTCAGGAAGTTACCCCTACCTGTTCAACTTCTGTTACTACGTGCAATGGAGGTGCTTTTACCGGTATTCAGGAATGGGTTTACGATGGTATTGTGACGCTTCCCATGTTATGTACTGACTGGATACTTGGATATTCATTGTGCTGCAGAAATGCTGCCATTACCACAATAAATACTCCAAGTTCTAATACCTTCTATATATATGCAACTCTAAACAATGTAGTATCACCTTGTAATTCTTCTCCAACATTCTCCAACAAGCCTGTACCTTTCCTTTGTCTTGGTCAGCAGTTTTGCTTCAATCACGGAGCGTACGATGCTGATGGAGATTCACTGGTATATAAGTTAATTACTCCAAAACAAACTGCATCAACAAATGTTGCATACAATGCTCCTTACGATGCATACAATCCGCTTAATTCATCTCCTGCCACACAATTCAATAGCGCAACCGGCGATATTTGTTTAACCCCTCAAGCCCTTGAAGTAACTGTAATGGCTGTATTAGTTGAAGAATACAGAAATGGTGTAAAAATCGGAACAGTGGAAAGGGATTTACAACTTACAGTAATGAATTGCGCCAATAACCTTCCTTCATTAACCGGTATCAACGGAACAAATAATTTCGTTATGTCTGTTTGTGCAAATCAACAAACCTGTTTTGATATATTTTCAAACGATCCGGATGTAGGACAGCAATTAACAGTAAGCTGGAATAACGGAATACCGGGGGGAACTTTTAGCACAACTACTGCCGGACACCCAACAGGTACTTTTTGCTGGACTCCACCGCAATCAGCCGTTGGTCACTCGTATACTTTTACTGCAACAGTTACAGATGATGCTTGTCCGTATTTTGGAAGCCAGACATACTCCTATACAATTAATGTAATCGGCATTAATGTTAGTGCAGGACCAGATCAGGCAATTGCTTGCAGTGACCTGGCAACAATTACTGCTATTGGCTCAGGGGGTTTCGGGCCTTACACCTATCTTTGGAGTAACGGTTCAATTATGCAATCCATTACAGTGGGTGCAGGAACGTATTGGGTAACTGCCAGTGATGGTAATTGTACTTCAACCGATACCGTAGTAATTACCATGCCTTTTTTACCTGTTGCTGCATTTACAAATACAACACCGGGATGTAATAATATTCCTATTCTATTTACTGACCAGTCGACTACTACAGGAGGATCCATAAGTGGATGGAACTGGAATTTTGGTGATGGTGGTACTTCAACCGTTCAAAATCCAATTCACCAATTTCCCGGAGTAGGAACGTATACAGTTACACTTATTGTTGAAAATACCTTGGGTTGTCTGGATACGATAACACATCAGGTAGTTGTAGAGCCGCCGATGGTTGCTAATTTTACAGCTGCTTCCGCTTGTGTATCAACAAATGTAAGTTTTACTGATCAGACAACAGGTTCTCCAACAAGCTGGAACTGGTTATTTGGTGATGGAGGAATATCAAACTTACAAAATCCCAATCATACATATACAACTCCGGGTACTTTTAATGTAACCCTTATTTCGGGTAATAATTCCGGTTGTATAGATACAATTGTAAAGCCTGTTACGATTTATCCTTTGCCTTCTGCAAATGCAGGCGCCGATAAAAGTGTTTGTACAGGAAGTCCGGTTACATTGACTGCTACCGGAGGAACTTCATATGTTTGGTCACCCATTGGCCAAACTGGTCAGACGGTTACATTTACACCTTCAGGCAGCACAACTGTTGTGGTTCAGGTAACCGATGCCAATGGTTGTGTTAAAAATGATACTGTAAATGTTTCTTTGAATCCGCTTCCGGTAATAAGTGCCGGAGCTGATCAGTCAGTTTGCAGTGGACAAAGTGTAACATTGAATGCTGTCGGCGGCGTTTCTTATGTTTGGAATCCGGGAGGTTCTACTTCATCGACCGTTTCAGTTACCCCTGTTTCAAATACAACCTATACAGTAACAGGAACAGCTGCAAACGGATGTACATCAACAGATGCTGTTGTAGTAAATGTGAATGGACTCCCTGCTGCCAATGCCGGTCCGGATGCAAATATTTGCAGCGGCACGAGTACTGTTTTAACAGCAAGCGGCGGTGGCACCTATGTATGGAGTCCGGGAGGTTCAACTTCTTCTACGCTTACTGTTAGTCCAACTAACTCACAAACATATCAGGTTACGGTTACCAATGGAGGTTGTTCAGCAACAGATTCGGTAAGGGTAACGGTAAATCCAAGACCAGTTGTAACTATTCCATCCTTCTTCTTATGTGTTGGAGCGACATCTGTTATTGATGCAGGAAATCCGGGATCTACTTATGTTTGGAGCACAGGACAGACAACACAAACTATTAATATTAATTCTGGAGGTGTTTATACAGTAACCGTAACAAATTCTAACGGTTGTACCTCTTCCGCTTCTTCTACTGTTACATACGATAGTACGATAACAATCAGTCTGGCCAATGTTACTTTTTGCCAGGGAGATTCAGCAGTTCTGGATGCCGGATATCCAGGAATGAATTATTTATGGACACCCGGAGGACAAACTACACAAACAATAACAGTAAATAGTACAGGAACCTATGGTGTTACTGTAATTGATCCAACAGGATGTAATGGTTCTATCAGTGTGAATGCAATAGCAAATCCTTTGCCTGTTGCAAACTTTAACAATGCCACAATCTGCGAAGGAGATCCTATGAGTTTTGTTGATGGTTCATCCATAACTTCCGGTTCAATCAACCAATGGTCATGGAATTTTGGTGATGGAAACTCTTCACTTATTCAAAATCCTGTTCATAATTTCAGTGCTGCAGGATCCTATTCAGTAACACTATCGGTAACAAGTACTGCAGGATGTTCTGATAACGTCACCAATACTGTTGCAGTAAATTCTTTACCTACTGCCAATTTTAATTTTGCCAATACATGCTTGGGTAATTCTGCTTCCTTCTCCGATATTTCAAGTATCTCTTCAGGAAATATTGTTTCTTACAACTGGAATTTTGGAGATGGTAATACATCTACTTTACAAAATCCTTCTCATAATTATGCTGCTGCAGGGAATTATATTGTTTCTCTTCAGGTTACTTCTGCAGGCGGCTGCTCCAATACTATCAGTAAGTCAGTAACGATTAATCCTAAACCAACAGCGTCATTTAGCGCTCCGGATGCCTGTCTTGGAAGTGCTATAATTTTTGCTAACTCCTCCTCTATTGCTACCGGTTCAATTGCCTCCAACTGGTGGGATTTTAACGACACGTATACATCAACACAAAATTCGCCTTCTCATACTTTCTTAGCATCAGGTACTTATTCGGTTAGGTTAATCGTGGCTTCCTCATTAGGTTGTTCCGATACCATTGTTAATACTGTTGTGGTTCATGCTTTACCTACTGCAAATGCAGGTGTTGATCAATCCATTTGCTCAGGAAATAATGCCACGCTTGTAGCAAATGGAAATGGCACATACCTGTGGAGTCCGGGTGGTATGACTAACGATACAATAAATATTACTCCATCAGCATCTACAATATATACACTTACAGTAACTGATGCTAACGGCTGTACAAAAACAGATGCAGTAACGGTTAATGTAAATTCATTACCGAATGCTCAGGCGGGAAATGATCAAAATATATGTTCAGGAAATTCAGTAACATTAAATGCAGCCGGGGGCACGAATTATTCGTGGACACCGGGCGGTATGACAGGAGCAAGTATTATTGTTCAGCCATCTGTTGATACAGATTATATTGTAACAGTAACAGATGCAAATGGCTGCTCTAACGTGGATACAGTAACCGTATTTGTAACCAGCAATCCGGTTATTTCTGCCGGCCCTGATCAGGTTATTTGCAGCGGCTCCACTGTTTCTCTTTCCGTAAGCGGAGCTTCAAGTTATTTATGGAATCCGGTTGGTCTGACTACTTCTACTATTCTTGTTACACCAACAGCAACCTCCGATTACACTGTAATTGGCACAAATGCCAATGGATGTATGTCGTATGATACTATTACTATAACAGTAAATCCAATTCCTTCTCTCAGTCTTGGGCCTGCTTTCATTTGTGATGGATACACTTTAACACTTGATGCAGGAAACCCGGGCTATACTTATACTTGGTCAACAGGCGAAACATCACAGACTATTACTGTTTCCGATTCAGGAACCTATTCAGTTGTTGTGACAGGACCTAATGGATGTCCTGCTTTTGGGACCTCTGTTGTTACTAAATACGGAAATCCGAATGCTCCGCCGGTAAACTATAATTTCTGCACAGGACAAAATGTAACCTTGAATGCAGGAAACCCCGGTGCAACTTATCAATGGTCAACCGGACAAACATCTCAAACAATTGCTGTTTCAACACCGGGTACTTATTTTGTTACCATTACCGATAACAATGGATGTTCTGCTACCCTTGACCATATAGTTGCCGGTCACCCATTGCCAACAGCTTTATTTGCTGTATCACCTGTATGCGATGGTATAGCTGCAACATTTTCCAATCAATCTACTCTAAGTTCAGGAAGTATTCAAAGTGTATTATGGGACTTCGGTGATTCATTTACTTCTGCAGCAAATAATCCATCCCATGCTTATGCTTCTTCCGGAAACTATGCGGTAACACTAATCATTTTTTCCAATGCAGGTTGCAGCGATACGATTCAACAAAACATGGCAGTAAATCCATTACCTGTTGCCGATTTCTCAACGGTTCCAACGTGTCAGAATTCATCGGTAAGCTTTAGTGATCTATCAACAGTTTCTTCAGGATCGATTACTTCTTTGAATTGGAATTTTGGCGATGGTTCAACATCCTCTCAGGCATCTCCTGCACATAATTATGCTTCACAAGGAAATTATCAGGCTACTTTAATAGTTACATCCAATTCCGGTTGTACTGATTCAATAAGTAAAAATGTTGCAATACTTGATTTGCCGACAGCCTCTTTCCAGTCAACAAATGTTTGTTTAGGAAATAGTGTAGGTTTTATAAATAACTCAACTGCGTCCGGAAGTCCAATAACTTCTTACCTATGGGATTTCGGAAATGGAAACACTTCTACAGTTTTACAGCCTACAGAGACTTATGCAAATGCAGGAACCTTTCCGGTTTCCTTGATTGTTACTTCGGCCGGAGGATGCTCGGATACTGTTACATCTTCAGTTACAGTTTACCCGAATCCTGCTGCAGACTTCAGCACCAATACTGCATGTCTTGGATTCCCAATCCATATCCAAAATTCATCCACTGTTGGCACCGGAAGTATACAAAATTACTATTGGAACTTTGGCGATAATTCAAGCGCTTCTACACAAACTCCTTCACATACCTATGCTGCAGATGGTACCTATACCATTACGCTTGTAGTGACATCCAATAATGGCTGTATTGATTCAACAATTAAGTCTGTAACAATGCATCCATTACCTCAACTTGCTTTTTCTTCTCAGAATGTTTGTGAAGGAAATAATATTACCATAATTAACAACTCAACAATTAATACAGGAAATATCACTCAATGGAACTGGAATTTTGGAGATAACTCAACTTCAAATCAAAACGCTCCATCTCATTTATACGCTTCAGCGGGAACCTATCATGTTTCACTTCTTGCTACATCGGATTTCGGTTGTACGGATTCTTCAACGGGAACTATCAATATATTCCCGAATCCTCTTGCATCTTTTGCCACAGCAAATGTTTGCACGGGAAATGGAACACAATTCCTTAACCTGACATCAATAAGTGGTGGTGGTTCGTATACAAGCTACTGGACTTTCGGTGACGGCGATAGCTTATCATCTCCAAATCCACTGCATTTGTATTTGAATCCCGGTAATTTTTATGTTAACCTTTCTATCGTAACAGCAAACGGTTGTACAGATCAGATCAGCCAACCGGTTTCAGTTTACAATAAGCCTATAGCAAAGTTTGCTGCACCTAATAACTGTTCGGGACAGATAACACAGTTTAACAATACATCTACTTCACAGGATGGAGCAATTACCTCCAATTTCTGGAGTTTTGGTGATGGAACTCACTCTATAGATAAAGACCCTTCACATACATACACAAGCTCAGGAGATTATAATGTGGAATTATCAATTATCTCTTCCTACGGATGTGTTGATTCTTATGTTGATTCATTAGCTGTTTATTCAATTCCACAAGTTAATATTCAGGCAGGAAATGGTTGTGAAGGAACAGCAATTACATTTAGCGGTTCGACCGATCAACCGGCAGGTGCAAATTATACATGGACTCTTCCCAATGGCGGCACGAATTCTTCACAAACGTTCAATTATACATTTAATGCACCGGGCAATTACAATGTTTCATTAGCGACTGTATCTTCCAATGGATGTACAGGAAATCAGTTTCAACAAGTAACTGTTTTTGCAAATCCTACGGCTGCATTTTCTTCCAATGAAGTTTGTGAGTCGTCCTCTACTGTTTTCAGTAACCTTTCAACAGCACCTTCAGGTACATCCAGTAATTTTGCATGGAATTTTGGTGACAATACGCAATCTTTAAGCAACAATCCTTCTCATACCTATAATACATGGGGTTTATTTAACGTGGCTCTTACATCAACTACTAATCAGGGATGTACGTCAACTATTACAAAACAGGTTCGCATTCATCCTAAACCGATCGTTAATTTTAATGGTGGAGTTCAGGGATGCTCACCGGTGAATGCATTCTTTGTTGAAAACAGTTCAATTCCTGAAGGAACAATTACCAGCTGGTTATGGAATTTCAGCGATGGAGAAGTGTCAACTGATAAAATTGCAAACCATGTTTTCACCCAAAGCGGAACCTATGATGCAACACTGACTGTTTCTTCAGATTTTGGTTGTACAAATTCTTATACTCAATCAAATGTCGTAACTGTATATTCACAACCTGAGGCTGACTTTACCGCTGATCCAATGGTTACGGATATGTCTATGCCAGTTGTACATTTCTTAAATCAATCACAGAACTATGCATCGTATCAGTGGATTTTTGGGGATGGATCGTTTACAAACAATGAATTGAATCCAACCCATACCTTCAGCGATACAGGAACATATTCTGCTAAATTAATTACGGTTAGTACCCAGGGTTGTCGAGATACAATTACAAAGTTTATAGAGGTTAAAATTCATTCAACATTATTTATTGCAAATACATTTACTCCAAATGGAGACGGAAATAACGACGATTTCAGACCGTTCTGGACAAATATGAAAGAAATTAAGGTGTTGATTTTTGACCGCTGGGGAAAATTCTTAACCTCCTGGAACGATCTGAATGGATCATGGGATGGTTATTACCAGGGGAAAAAATGTCAGCAAGATACGTATGTATATAAGATTGAAGGCACCGGCCTTGATGGAAAATATTCAGAATGGGTTGGGCATGTCAACATAGTATATTAAGAAAGTGTGTTTGGTTTTCATGGTGTGTTCGAACCCCCGGTTTAAAAGCCGGGGGTTCTTCTTTTACACCTAAACAAAACTAAACATCAAATATTTTAAAGAAGTAACGGCAGATTAAAAAGAAATTGAACACCTGCCGTTACGGGAAAATCTGAGCTACGACAAAGGGGATTTACGAAAACTCAGAGTATGCACAATCAACAACTAACTAACATTTATTTATTTGTGACTGAAAGAACGAATTAATAAATCAAATGTATAGTAACCCTATATGCCTGATATTCTTTTTTTGTGAAACGGTTGTTTTTTAAGGTGAACCAATCCTATTATTAGGTGAATGAACACTTCCTATTTTCAAAAATGAATAATTTATCACAGATTACTATATTTCAATGTGTTATGAAATAATATTTTGTTTCTGTTTTTAATCCTAATCGATTAGTTTCGCTGATAAAATAATATTCACTTATGAAGTTAATTGTGATAGGACTTATCGTCCTTGCCTTGAAAACAAATGCTCAAAATTTTCAGTATCCCCTGACCAGACAAACTGATCAGGTGGATAAATATTTTAATACTGATATTAAAGATCCTTACAGATGGCTTGAAGATGACCGATCAAAAGAAACCACGGAATGGGTTCATGAGCAAAATAAAGTAACAGAAAAATACTTATCAGATATTCCTTTTCGTTCCAAGGTAAAGGAGAGACTGAAACAATTGTGGAATTTCCCTAAGTCGTCATCACCTTTTAAAGCTGCAAATAATTATTTCGTCTATACAAATAATGGTTTACAGAATCAATTTGTTTTAAACATTCTTCGGGGAGGCCCAGAAGCAAAAGCTGAAGTATTTATTAATCCAAATACATTATCATCGGATGGTACCGTTAATATGCCATCGGTTTCTGCATCTAGGGATGGAAAATATCTGGCATATGCACTTTCTAAGGCAGGCAGCGATTGGGAAGAAATAAATGTTAAAAGTACCGTTGATGGAAAGAAAGTTCCTGATAAAATAGAGTGGGTTAAATTTTCGGGAATTTCCTGGAGAGATAATGGATTTTATTACTCACGCTATAATGCACCCGATTCCGGAAATATATTGAAAGGTAAAAACGAATTTCATAAAATCTATTATCATTTGGTCGGCACTCCACAAAAACTCGATAAACTTGTCTATGAAGATAAGAATAACCCTCTGCGAAATTTTAATGCCGGTGTAACTGACGATGAAGACTACCTAGTAATTTCAGGTTCAGAAGGAACAAGTGGAAATAATCTTTTAGTGCAGAACTTAAAGAAACCAAATTCGCCATTTATTACCCTAGTGAAATCATTCGATAAAGATTTTAACGTAATTGATAATGATAGTTCAAAATTTTATGTACTTACGAATGATGGAGCATCCAAGTACAGACTTGTAATGATGGATGCGGCAAACCCTGAAGCGAAATGGAAAGATATAATTCCTGAATCGTTTGAAGTCTTGCAGGAAGTTGTTGTTGGAAATGACATATTCATTGCAAAATATATGAAGGATGCTATCTCTGTTCTTAAATTATTTTCTAAATCAGGGGAATTAATTGGTGAAGTTCCCCTGGATATGATAGGATCGGTTGATCAGATCTCGGCGAGTAAAAA
>JAYURB010000044.1:0-2089 GCA_043756425.1 Bacteroidota bacterium | reverse complement strand
TGGATACAACTGTAACGACAACATAAATTTTACCATTTGCACGCATTATATCAGCCATTTCAACATCGTTATTTTGGGCAAACAATACCAATGGAATAGATGTTAAAAATAGAATGGAAAGAAAAGAAAGGGTTATCTTCTTTATCATGGAAATAATATTAGTCATATTGTTTTAATCGTTTAATGCGGACAAGAATTTCAGTAATCCATGTTGCCAAAAGTGTCTGACCAATTACAGCAGGATAGAATACTGTTCTCATTGTATTATCAAGATCATATGCTCCAAAACCCGGGTTACCTCCATTACCCGGATGCAGTGAAACTGTAAGTCTGGGAAGAATCATTATAAAGACAAGCATCATAGTAAATGCAAATATTCCATACACAGATGAAAGACGGGCTCTTTTAATTTCATCGTCTACCGAACCTCTAAGAACTATATAGGCAAGGTAAACAAGCATGGTTGCTGCAGCGCCATTTAGTTTTGCATCATTCACCCACCAGGCTCCCCAGGTGTTTTTTGCCCAGACGCTTCCTGTCAGAATTCCAATTATACCAAGGAAGATTCCGGTATAAGCGCATTGTTCAGCCTTTATATCCAGATCGATATTATTTGAATTAAGATATCTTATTCCATAGATAAGGGAAGCCCCCATCATTATAATCATAGAAAACCATATGGTAACATGAAAAAAAAGGTTTCTAATACTTTCATGCAAAATAGGTAAGCGAGGAACCGGAATCAGGAAACCTGCAATGTATGTATAGAATAAAAGTATTACGCATAACCATTTCCACCAGGCTATTTGTAATATATTTTCTTTCATCAATTTTTTATTTAATTCGAAATTACAAAAACGATTTCTATTATTCCTTCCAAATATAAGGAAAGAGTAAATAACCCAATGCAATAACCATAATATTTAAAGCTAATAAGATGATTACCAATTGCTGATTAGCTGCCCAGTCAAGTCCATCAATAGCATTTTTAGAAAGTTTTATAGTCGTCATTAATAATGGCAATAAGACGGGAAAACTAAGAATGGGCATTAGCGCTGCACTATGACCCGCTTTAGATGCAATAGCGGATACCATTGTTAGAACCGACGAAAGTCCCATACTACCCAATAATAAAGTAAACAAAAATAAAGGTGTATTGCTGACAGTATCTCCAATGAGAAGGGAGTAAAATAAAAAATTGAAAACCGATAATAAAAGCATTAACAGAAAGTTGTAAATAATCTTCGACAATATGATTGCTTTCGGGTCGGCTAAAATATAATAATACAGCATTCTCCCCCTTGATTCCTGGAGAAAGCTCTTGGCTATTGCATTAACTCCGGCAAATAATTGAATGATCCAAAACAAAGCATTCCATACGGGCACGTCAAGGATTTCCCTAAAAGAGAGATAGCATATAAATACTGTGGCTCCGACATATAACAATAAACCATTGAATGCATATTTCTGTTTCCATTCCAGGTTTATTTCTTTTTCAATCAGATGAAAAATTTGTTGCATGTATAAGCGAATAAGTGCCTTTTATTTGAAGCCTCGAAATTAGAAAGAAATTCAGACTATACCGTATTGCTTTATTGTTTTCTTAAATTTACGCACGAAAAAAATTAATTGATATGAAATTGGATATTCTTGCTTTTGGAGCACATCCTGATGATGTTGAACTTGGTGCTTCCGGCACTCTATTTCTTCACTTAGAAAAGGGATACACATGCGGAATTATTGACCTTACCCGGGGTGAATTAGGTACTCGCGGCAGTGCGCATGCCCGCGATGGAGAAGCACGAAAAGCCTCTGAAATTATGGGCATTCAGGTTAGAGAAAATTTAAATATGGACGATGGTTTTTTTCTGAATGACAAGAACCATCAGCTTGCAATTGTTACAGCAATTCGGAAATACCGACCTGAAATAGTTCTTGCTACTGCGGATCACGACCGTCACCCTGATCATGCAAGAGCTTCCGTACTTATTTCAAATGCTGTTTTTCTGGCCGGATTGATTAAGGTAGAGACAAAATTAAATAATATACCACAGGAGAGGTGGAATGTAAGTTCGTTGTACCATTATAT
>JAYURB010000043.1:0-2090 GCA_043756425.1 Bacteroidota bacterium | reverse complement strand
GTAGAATCGGAAATGTCGGGTAAACCCCCGAGAGTGGAATTGGCAATAGCAATGGTTTTTATTTTCATTGACAAAACAGGGAAGTAGGAATCCTGAGCGGAAGTATTTAGATTTAGAAGTATTAGACTCAAAATAAAAGATGGAAAAGTAAAATTTTTCATTGTGTGCAATATTTGAAACTTTACAAAAGTTATGTATAAAATACTGTAAAAGCAAGATTTTTTTTAAAACCTTCATTTTTGAATGATTCTTCTGTAATTCAATTTTATTACCTTTAGTTAAATTTAATTCGTAATCGATGAAATATTTTCTTCCCTTTCTCCTTTTACTTTTACTCTCCAAATCAAATTTTGCTTCTCATATTGCCGGTGCAGAATTGACCTATGAATATCAGGGATCAGGAAATTATAAATTTACTTACATTTTTTACAGAGATTGCTTTGGCAGCAGTCCCCCAGCTATAATTGGCATGACTGTTTCAGATGGTCATGGTTCTGTTTTGACGTATTCGCTTCTTTTAGATTCATTAATACCTGTTGAAATAACTGCTTGTCCGGGAATTTTGAGTACCTGTTTCGGAGGAACATTCCTCGGAATTGAAAAATATATTTATGTAGGATATGCCTTGTTGGCTGATACCAGTTCGCAATGGACTTTTTCAGTTTCCATATTTCCAAGACCATACTATTTGACAGTCTTTGGAAGTGCTTCCAGCTCTGATTTATATGTTGAAGCCAAATTAAATAATACTAAAGACACTTGTTTCAACTCTCCCGTATTTAATAATGACCCCATGATTTTTTCTTGTGTTAATCAACGTCATTGTTTCGATTTAAGTCCTTCCGGAAACAGTTTCGATTCCTTAACCTATTCATTGATTCCTCCAAAAACTGGTCCAAATTCAACGCTACCTTACGATTCCGGCTTTTCTGTTACTCATCCATTAGTATTAAACCAACCCTTTGAAATTGACAACCAAGGACAAATTTGTTTCACACCATTACAGGAAGATTATTCATGCTACACCGTTCTGGTAAGTTCTTACAAGAATGGTGAAATAATCTCTCAGATTGAACGTGATATTATCTTATATGCCCTTAACTGCGGCAATTATCAACCTCAAATCAGTGGAATAAATGGCAAGACTACTTCAGATACTTCTATATGCGCTTACTTTCCTTTTTGCATGGAAATATTTTCAGCTGATTCAAATGCAAACGATTCAACATCCTTAAATTGGAACAATGAAATTCCGGGTGCTTCTTTTACCGTGACCGGTGCTAAAAAAGACAGTGCAGCATTTTGCTGGTTTCCAATGGCAGGGGATATTGACAGTTTACCTCATTGTTTTACTGTGTATGTTGAAGATAATAGCTGCCACTATCACCAAACAAATCTAAAAAGATTTTGCATTCGTGTTCATGATCTTGTTTCCGGAAGTTGCAACCTACCCAACTCTGTCGCTATTATCGGAAATGAAAATGATCTAAATATTTATCCTCAACCTTCTGCTTCCCTTATTAATATAGATTTTGGAAAATCTTTTTCGGAAGAAATGAATATAATAATTACAGATATTCTGGATAATAAGCTAGTTCAAATTAGAACGAAAGAGCAGCTTACCCAATATGACCTTTCTAATAAATTATGTTCAGGGATTTATTTAATCTATGCGACGGACAGAACAGGAAAAATTATTAAGCGAGGGAAACTAGTGGTTAGCATGCAAAAATAATCCTAGTATGTAAAATCTTAATCGCAGAGGTATCCTTTAATTAGATAAAAGTCCTGTCTACTTTATTTCGTACTCCCCTTCACCGTTATTTTAAAATCATAAACCGTCTCATCGTCCTTTCCTTTACCGGAGCACATTCCATGATGACCATGGCCACTTTTACGATCTTCTTCAGTGCTTACTTTAACCTCATCACTTCCTTCAAAATTAAGTGCAGGAGTATATGAAAATTTATAAGCAGATGGTCCGCTTTCTATCACTTCACTCTTTAAAAAATGACTTGCCTGTTGTGTAATCTGCATTAAATCATCTTCATCGCCTGCCTTGGGAATAGTATATGAAAATGTTGAATTAG
>JAYURB010000042.1:0-12200 GCA_043756425.1 Bacteroidota bacterium | reverse complement strand
ATGCATTTCCCGAGCGAAATGCTGTGCTTTTAGAGGTATTTGATTAATAAAAATTAAAAGTAATATTAAGTAGTAAGAAAATATTTTCTTCATTTTATTGTAATTATTTCAAAATTATTAATGTGCTAGAATTGTGATTATAAACTAATACGTTCTTTGAATTTTACTTTTCTTAATTTCAATTGTTTCATGTTATAAGAAACAATTAGTTAACTTTGGTAAAATTACGTCTCAGATTTATTAAATTAACTAAAATATCTTACAGTCAATTTATAATAATAAAAAACAAAACGACCTTTGCAGGTCGTTTTGTTAATTGTAAATATGTGATTTTCCTTTAACGTTTAAATTCAATTCCTAACTGAACTTTAATTTTTTGTATATCTTCTTTAAAGGATTTATTTTCATTTATTAGTTTTTCATTCTGTTTTGTGAGCTCTTCAATTTGTAATTGCTGCTCCTGAACTGCTTTAACCAATGGAACTACAAACAAACTGTAGGACACGCTATAATGATCGTTGTCGCCTTCAGGTTTATGTAAACCGTTAAAATTATAACCACTTTGCTGCATGGCTTTTTCAACATCCTGAGCTATGAAACCGCTTTGGCGAATTGCTGAGGAAGCTTCAAAATTTGCTTCTAAGTATCTTTTTCTCATTGCTTCAGGCATATTCCTGGTTAGGAACTCTTCATATTGGCGGGTATTAAGGTTATATTCAACCGGACGAAGCAATTTAATAAATGCCAGGCCTTTAATATCTTTTTCTGTGACATTGTATTTAAATCGGCCGTCAGAAGGAATTGAAAAGTTAACCTGTCCTTCGATTATGGTTACAGTAGGGTCCCCTATTCGAACTTTATCACTTGCATCAACAATAGCTCTTGAACCAATTGCTGTTGCATTAAGAAAGCTTCCGTAACTTACATTGGATAAAAAGCCAATTCCTGAATTAAAATCTCCATCAATATTTGAAATGAGTGCAGAGTCGCCAATAGCAACGTTGAGATACCCGGTAGAATTATTTTTAAGAGCATACATTCCGGCTGCTGTATTCGCAAAACCGCTGGTATTGGCTTGAAGTGAGCTTTTTCCAATTGCAACATTTTGAAAGCCTGAATTATTTAAAAACAACGCCGAATCTCCCACGGCAGTATTTTCAAAACCAATTTGATTTGAGTAAAGCGCATTGTTCCCCATAGTAGTATTATAGGAACCGCTTTGGTTAGAATAAAGAGCATTTCTACCTACAGCAGTATTGTATTTACCGGAGGTATTGCTGTACATTGCTGCATATCCATGAGCTGTATTATTAAAACCGGAAGTATTAGTTTTTAAAGCCGTTCTTCCTGAAGCAGTATTATTATATCCTGTTGTATTTTGTAATAATGCGTCGCTGCCTAATGCTGTATTTTCACTGGCAGTATTATTATTCAGTGCCTGAAATCCGACAGCAGTATTAAGGTTACCAACTGTATTAAAATAGAGTGAATTACTTCCAATAGAAGTATTAGAGTAGCCGAATGTATTTTGTGAAAGAGCGAAAACACCGTTTGCAACATTGTCATTGCCACCTGTATTACTTGATAAAGCAAATGCCCCGGTTGCAGCATTATTGCTGCCAGCTGTATTTGCATTTAAGGACTGGTATCCTGTTGCAACATTATCACTTCCTGTCTGATTCGAAAATAAGGCTCCCCACCCACATGCTGTATTGTCGTTTCCTGTTGTATTAGAAGCACCGGCATCTGAACCCAAAAACGAATTGTAAGTTCCGCCATTATTTAATTTTCCGGTATGAAGGCCCACAAAAGTATTTGTGGAATTATCAGAATGTATGTGCATAAGATCAACGCCTGAGGAATTTCTAAGCCGTATTAATGGTTGAGTATTCGACTGTGTTGTATTAGCATCAATAACAAGTTGAGCGGCATCTGCATTGCCTTTTATATGCACTTTACCTGTAGGCACGTTTGTATTAACTCCAATATTTCCCCCATTATTAAATATGTTACTGTTATTAACAATCCACGAGCTTCCATTCCAATAGGGAGTATTACCTGCAGTATTTCCATTGGGAAGCAGTCCGGGAGGACCAGCAGGACCGGGAGCTCCATTTAGTGAAACATTCCAGCTTGAATATGTTCCGCTGCCTGAAACTGAATTTACAGTTGCAAACATGGCCCCTGAAGAAGGATTATAAGAAACAACTGAACCTGTCATTTGATTAGAAACTGAATTTGCTATAATAATTGTTTGTCCTATTGAATAGCTTAAGCCGGTATCAACAGTAAAACTTTGATTACCCGGATTAATAATCATTGTAGTTGTACTAACTGTAGTATAACGGTCGCCGTTTAATCCTGCCGGTCCCTGGTTTCCACTGGCGGCAAACAATGCATACGGAACACTTAAAAGCTGGGAACTTCCCATGAATTGATACAAACTTGCACCGGCCGGGTCAAGTTCAACGGAAAGCCAAGGTGTAACACTTGCCCATGGAATTGATGAAAATGTATTAACTATAGGTACTCCTTCTCCGATTTTCAGAGAAAATAATCCGAATTGATTAGTGGTTGTTGTATCTGTTTCCTGAAATAATGTGTTACCTCCGTTTCCATCAGTAATTGTCATACGAAGAGCAATATGTTGATTAAATAAAATTGTTCCTGATGTATTTCTGGCTACTGCCTGATAATTCATTGACTGAGGCGGCTGAGCATTAGCAATGTTAAGTGAAATTAAAGGAAGAACAGATAATACTAAATGAATAAATTTTTTCATTGGTTGTAATTGGTTGTAATTGATTTATTTTATGACGTCAACTTTTTTGAAATATATAATACTTGCAGATTTCACTTCAACTAAATACATGCCATTCGTTAAATCCTGAGTGGTCATGTTTATTTTATTTGAAAATGAATTTAGCGTTGTTTTACTTTTTAAAACAAGCTTACCTATAACATCAAAAATATTTACTTCCCATTCTCCACTGGATACTTTTGGAAGCTCAATTGTTATATTTCCGGAAGTAGGATTAGGAAAGATGTTTATTTCATTAGGAACTTTCTGATGATATATGGAATTAACAAAATCAAATGCCTGTTGGAACCCTTGCGTTAAAATTGAAGCCCCAGAATTAAAAGTTGTAACCATTGACATTTCACCAATGGTCGTCGAAAGCATACCATTTCCATTGGAAAAAAATGCCCCGGAAGTACTAATTACAGAAGGACTAATGCTCTGAGCATTTGAAAACCCGAAGAATAGAATCAAGGTAATACCCAATAAAATTGGTCTTTTCATGAGATTATGATGGTTTATATCTTGATTAATATCCTATTACATGGACTTATTGAAGGGAAAAGGATAAAAATCATTTAGTTTCAACATTAATGTTTAGTTTTTAAAGGTAAGGAAATTTTATTTCACCTAAATATAATACCGCAAATGAAATACGCTTCACCTGAAGAGTAAACTTTTGCGGTATTGTAAAATTCCGTTCGGATATAAAATTTATTATTTCATTCTTTAAAATTAGTTTGAATTATAGGAAATTACATATTAAGATTTTTAAAATGAAACATTACTTTTCTAACCTGTAAAAACTGATCGTTGGCGGACCTTCAACGCCTGCATCCATCATTAATTTTTTCAAAGCGATAGAATTCATGCGCGTTTTTGCTTTTTCCATATCTGAAATTGCAAACACAATGTATATCAGATTTGAATCATCAATGTCTCTTGCAAGTCCTCTATCCATCAAGCCATTTGCTTTTCTGGATTCTACACCCTCTTCATCATATACTTTAAGCCAGGCATCAAAGTTTTTTACTTTGTGAGAGATCATTACCCGGTCAAAAAATTCAATTTTTGAATTATCATTTCTTATAACATCGAGATAATGAAATGAAGGCGGACCTGCAACTCCCGCTTTGTGCATGACATCTTTAAGTTCATTTAAGGAACAGAACTCTTTTGCTTTTTGAATGTCATCTATTTTATCTATGACAGTTACCAAATTGGAATCTTCCATTCCTCGTCCAATTTGAAATGAGGTAATTCCATATGCTTTTCGTATTGAATCGTGAGCTGTATATACGTCTTTCCAGGCACTGAAATTTTCAACGGGATGTTGTATTACCAAGACTTTAAATGGTTGAAATGGAATACCGGATGAATCATCTTCAATTTTTTTTTCCTCAGGATTTTTACAGGAAAATGAAAATGAAAATAATAAAATAAATGCAAATAAGATTGTTAAACTGTTTTTCATGTTCTTTTGTTTTTTATTTGTTGGTTTAATTGATCAAAAATTAAAAATCCTGTTATATGTAACATAGACCTGAACAAGATAGCAATCTTAAATTAAATAATGAAAGTAATATCAAAATATGCTGAAATGGCCTATAATAAAGGCTTTGATTGATAACATCTATACTCTATCTTTCTTCTTCTGTAGTGGAAGTATTTCCTCCTTTTGTCAATATGGAAAAGCCAAGTCCAAACGATATCCATAATTTTCCATAATAAATCAGATGGAGGTTTTCATTATTTGAAATGAAGTCCCAGCCCACAAATAATCCTGCTTGTGTTGAATTAAAAAAGTCAAATACAAATCCCAAAGAGGGTGTCAATGCAGGAACTTCAATTGCTTCTTCTACTTTTCCATCTGTTGAACGGCTATCAAGCGTAATAGAAGTTATACCTAATCCTGCTAAAATGCAAAAAAAATTTTGTTCAAAATTTGATAACCTGAATTTGACTCCGGCAACCGGACCCAATGTAATGTCTTTTGAAAAATCAAATTTTTTCAAACGCAATTTTATTGGAATAAGTACGGTTCCTGCAGTAAAGCATGCTTTTCTGTCGTAGCGGGGAATACTCTTTTCCTTTATTACTGAATAAGGAACAAGAAAATATTTTCTCTTTATCCCTAAGGAATCAGCATAACAGAGCGTGAAGTTTATAGCAGGGTTTTCCTTCCATTTCCAGAATCGAATAATTAATGAATCAGTTTTTTTTGTACCAATTATAGTATAAACAGCTCCGGGTTCTGCTACCTGAATGGGAGCAGTATCGCAGACGTTACCTAAAATATCGCAAGAATATAATGGCGTTTCAATAATAAATTTATAGTTGTTGATTTTACCATCATTAGAATGATATTGTTCGGAAGACTGACAAAATGAAAAGATATTTGAAAAGAGAATGGCAATAACGAAGCAAACATGCAAACAATCCATTCGATTTCTGTATTAAAAAATACAGAACGATGGATTTTGACTTTTAGTTTACGATCTAGCTTTTATTTTACTTATTCTGAATACCCGGTGATATAAAATCAATAGGCAAAATGTATTGCACGTCCATTGCTGATCCGCCCGCTGTTCCAGGTGTCCAGTCGGGCATTAACTTAACTACACGCATGGCTTCATCATCCAGTTCAGGAGAAGCACTGCTAAGAATATTCGGATTTACAATTTTACCATTTCTGTCCACCATAAACCCAATATAAACCCTGCCCTGAATTCTATTAATTTTGGCTTGCTGCGGGTATCTAATGTTGCGTTTTAAAAAGGCTTGCAGACTATCATTTCCGCCGGAAAAAACAGGCTGAACCTGAACTACAGCTACTCCAAAACCCTTTCCACCTGATTTAACCGGGGAGTCCTGTGCTTTGCAGGTTGTAATAAAAAGCAGAAGAAATAATAAGAGTATTTGTCTCATGGGTTTCAATGTTTAATGGTGAACTGAAAAATTATTTTTAGTTCTTAAATATTAATTGTCTTTACTTTATAAGTACTTATCACGAAATCATTTGTTAAATATAGTAAGTATGAATGCAGCTTTTCAATTACAAGTATTATTATATATAATTAATTGAATATAAGCATTTTAAATGATTATATGTTAGGTTTGCACTATACATCCTTTTTACCAATATTCCTTTTACCCTGCTCAATAACTATTTCATGCATTCGGGCAATAATGTTATGCGTAATAGGGCAATATTCAATATTCTGAATATGTGTACCACTCACATACAGTTTAAAATCCTTGTATTGAGTATGAGGAAAACCTCTGCAATCATTAGGGCGCACATGATAAATACTACACTTATTATTTTTCAGAAGAAACTGACAGGGAGTACTTTTATTTAAGTAATCCTTACTTCCTTCTTCCTGCTCAAGGTATTTATCATAATACTCCTGAAAAGTCATTCCAAGGTGTTTCGAAATTCGCTTTACATCTGATTTTTTGTATGTAGGTGACATCTTGGTGCAGCAATTGGCACAATCCAGGCAATCAATTTTTTTAAAAGCCTGCTTATTTAATGCTTTGGCTACGGGATCAAGTCCTCTAACTTTTCTGTGCATCAATCCTTTTAAAAACGTAACATAGGTCTTACCGTTTTTCCTAAAGGAAGCTTTTAAATATGCAACTGGATCCTTTATTTTTTTTGCATTGTGATCAATAATACCTTCCTTTTTTATTGTCTTTTTCAATGGTTAATATTTTGTAAATGTTAAATTCCGGATAAAAGTACAAAGTCTGTTTTACAAATCATCATTTTTGTTTTAGTTTCTTAAAACAGTCTTTATACCAAATAGAAAGCCTATTGTTCCTTTTTGGCCATTTAAAAATGATGTAAATAATTCAGCGCGAATAAATCCTAGTTTTTCTACACCTGCACTGACCTCAAAATATCTGTCAAGTGCTTCGGTATGTAAAAAATGAACACTTGCAATCTCACGAAGTTTTAATTTTCGAATGAAAGGCAGTTTGTTTAGAAAAAAGCCACCGAAGTTCTCTTCTGCATGCAACTCAAGATATTTGCCTGCAGTACTGTAAGCATAATAGTCAAGATTTTTAAAATCATTTATTCTGAATTCTGAAACCCATGTTTTATTGCCATTGAAATGCTTTAAATCCGGAGCATATACTTTTTTCTTTGAAAGAAAGTCTCCATACACTCCCATATATTTCAATCTGCCAAAAAGTCCAAGCGAAATTTCATCATCCAAAGAAAATTGAAACGCATCAAAATTAACATCACTTCCTGCAGCTTCTATTCCTTTCTTGTAATTGAATCGCAGAACAGGCCAGTCAGATCCTAAATTGTATTTAGCTTCGGGGCGACTAATATATTTCTGAGCAGGCTTGTAAGAAATACCGGCTTCGATAATTAATGCCCGGTGTGTTGCGAATCGAAGTGAATCTGTTAATGGATGATAAGGATCATTGGAAGTGTAATCCCTACCTTTTGTATCTGTAAACTTGTAGTCAGTTGTATTCGATAAAGAATTTCTGCCGGCATATTCAGCAGATAGTTTATAAAAAATTCCATTAATCAATTCTGAGTTATGAGAGGCAAGAATATATTGCTTCTCATAAATTTTCATATAATTCTTTTCTGCCCATACAGAATAAATAAAATTCACCAATTCACTTATTGGATTCTTAGAATTGAATTGAGCAATATCTGTTCCACCTTCTAATCTGAAAACAGAATGTTTTTTTGCATTATAAAAGTTATTATAGGCAATTGTACCATTAAAATGCCTGTTGGATAAGCCGTAACGAACGGCAGAAGAAATAGTGTATTTGCGTGGATCGTCGTTTTCCTTTTTCTTATTGTATGAGAATCCTAAACCTGAATTCCAGCCTTCAACAGTATTGAAACTTATTTTTGTAAATGGCATATCAATACTGAAATCTGTTCTTTTATAACTATTCTGCCAGGAGTATCCTATAAGAATATTAGAAAACTCAAACTTATTTGATTTTCTGTCCATAGAATCAAGATAAGTTTTTGATTCATGAATTACCCTGGAACTATCTCGCTTTCTATAATCATTGCTTTCATCGCCTGTTAGTGGAACCGGCCGGGTTCCTTCCCAGTATGATGAATCCTTTTTATTGGCACTCTCATCTACAGATAAGATTTCTCCATTGAAGAATGTTTTATTGAATTTCGGATTGAGATTATAATCGCTGAAAATACCAAAAACAGTCCCACCTCCTTTAAATCCCATAAAGTCGAATGAATAATCGAAGCGTGAATTGAATGGCATCCAAACTTCGTCATTGACACGAAGAAAATTTTGCTTCACACGGAAGGTATCAATAAATTCCATTTGTTGCTCTCTGGTAATCTGCAAATCGACACTATATAGTCTCCAGGTATCTTCTGCAATATAAATTGTACCTGTAAAAACAGGGTCGTACCTTCGTTTTGGAATCACGCTGATTTTATTTATAAGAACGCCATTCTCTGAAAAAGTTCCTTCATGCCTGAACTTATAATAAAAAAAACTATTTCCTGCTATTGGAGAAACGATACCGCGCGGTGTCAGACCCACAATATTAACAAGACTTTCATAAAAACTGATTAATACATCTGTTGACTGATTGAAACTATAGGTTTTAGGAGAACCGCTAACTTTACTTGAAATCATAATTTCCTTAAAGTTTTTGGGATCTTTAAATGACAATTCCGAAACAGACTCACTGAGGTAAAAAATTCCCGTCACACTATCCACTTCATCACCTAAATCTACCTCCTGACCCATTACTTTTTTGGGATGAGACGATAGGCGCTGCGTAGATTTTACATAAGCATGTGTTTTAAATAATTTAACCTGATCGAGGTAAAATTTCCTTTTGGCCTGAGCAGCTTTTATTATGGCATAGGCCGGATCCTCTGTATTGGCACTAATATTAACTTCTTTCAACTTGATGGACTCATTAATCATTTTGACATTGAGCTCTACAGATATATTGTCAATCGTTACTTTTTTAGTCAACAAGGTATAACCGATCAATCTGAAAGAAATATCATAGGCGCCTTTTTGTAATTCCAGTGAATAATATCCTTCAGGATTTGCTGTTGTTCCAACACTCGTTCCGCTGACATAGACTATTACAAATGGCAGGGGCTGATTGTTCTCGTCTAAAATCAATCCGGTTAGCTTTGCCGCTTTCAATTCGTAAAAAGAGAAACAACATAGCAATACAAAAATAATTCTAGCGAGAAGTTTAGCGGATTTCATCATATAATTTTAGCAAGCCATTTGTAAAACTCTTCCAAGAGAATTTCTCTTTATCAATATCAACATTATTTGAAAAATCTTTCTCTCTGTTATTATCATAAAAGTCAATAAGCGATTTAACTATTGAGGCAGAATTTTTTTCTGTCACATACCCTACTCGTTTATCGGCTACAATTTCCGAAAGTCCTCCAACATTGGTGACCAGCATTGGACGACCGAAATAATAAGCTATTTGTGTAATGCCGCTTTGTGTGGCACTCATGTAGGGTTGGATTATCATATCAGCGGCACAGAAATAAACACGTACTTTTTCTTTTTCAATGAAAGAAGTATGTAAAATAATTGAACCGGAAATTCCCAGTGATTTTATCTGCTCCAGGTAAGGTTTATTGTCTTCATAAAATTCTCCCGCAACAACAAGTTTAATTTTTCTTCCTCTTACCTGCGGATCAGCCATAGCTTCTAGTAATAACCCAAGACCTTTATACGCTCTGATAAAACCAAAAAATAATACTATTCTTTCTTCTATCGGAAGGTTTAAAGTTACTCTTGCTTCTTTCTTTGGAATACGAGTACCGAAAATATTGTAAATAGGATGAGGCAAACATATTTTTTTATTGGTAGGGGTGAATTGAGAAAGCTGCCGTTCAACTTCCTTTGACATAGTAATAAAACCTTTGCATTGGTTTACAAAATATTGGGTAAATTGTTTATCACCCGGCCGTTTCTCATGTGGAATAACATTATCAGCTATGGCAATAATCGAAATCTTTTTCTTTTTTAAATATTTTGCTATTGTGCCAAGTGCCGGAGCCATAAAAGGAAGCCAGTAACGTATAACAACAAGATCCGGTTTTTCAGCAGCGATAGCCTTAGCGGTTTTCCACCAAGAATAGGGATTAATTGAACTTATTGTTGAATTAATTTTTAGTTTTTCAGGACCTTTTCCTTCGGTAAATTGAGATGTTCCCGGAAACAATATTTTTGGATACTGGTAGTAAAAGGAATAGATTACAGTATCAATATTTTGTTCAAGCAGACTAGTAGCCAGGGCTTCGTTAAAGTCAGCAATACCACCTCGTAAAGGAAAAGCAGGACCTATAAGTATTACTTTCAATTTATCTTATTTAAAGAGTGGAATGCAACAAATTTTTAATTAGAGGTTGCTTTTTTTCTCTATTATATATTTATTTCTGTCAGGAGAAGAGCGGGAAATAAGTTCTCCCAGGAATCCTGCAAGAAAAAGTTGTGTTCCAATAATCATACTTGCTAAAGCAATATAAAAAGAAGGTCGATCTGTTAATAGTCGTGCCGGTAAATTACAGTAAACACTGTAGAGTTTGCTTAGTCCAAGATACGTTGCCGATAAAAAACCAAGGACAAACATAAGTGTTCCCAGCATGCCGAAGATATGCATGGGTTTTTTTCCAAATCGTGAGACAAAAGTAATGGACAATAAATCGAGAAATCCATTGATAAACCTTTCGAGTCCAAATTTCGTAATTCCGTATTTACGAGCTCTGTGTTCAACAATCTTCTCGTCAATCTTATTGAATCCTGCCCATTTAGCTATGACAGGAATATAACGGTGCATTTCTCCGTAAACTTCTATTGATTTTACCACTTCTTTTCTATAGGATTTTAATCCGCAATTAAAATCATGCAGGTTATTAATTCCCGACATTTTCCTTGTGGCCCAATTAAAAAACTTACTGGGAATGGTTTTGGAAATAGGATCGTATCTTTTTTTCTTCCATCCGGAAATAAGATCAAATCCATCATTTTTTATGAGTGAATAAAGTCCGGGTATTTCATCAGGACTATCCTGCAGGTCGGCATCCATGGTAATTATGACATTTCCCTGAGCGTCCATAAATCCTTCATTCAAAGCAGCGGACTTACCATAATTCCGGCGAAAGCGAATACCCTTTATATTGGCATTTTCTTTACCGAGGTTTTCAATTACCTCCCACGATTTGTCTTTACTGCCGTCGTCGACAAGAATTATTTCATAAGAAAATTTATTTTCCTGCATGACACGGACAATCCAGTCGCACAGTTCTTTCAGCGATTCGTCTTCATTATATAATGGGATTATTACCGATATATCCACACCGATCAGCCTAAGTTCGAGTTAAAAGGATTTTGTTCTTTTTTCATAAATACGGAGATAATAAGAGAAAAGATTAAACCCATAAATCCTGATCCAATAACAGAAAATAAAAACAACCAAAAAGGAGTCATAAATTTTGCAGTCATTGACATGGCCATTTCAATTTGTTCGTCAGACATTCCACCTCTTTCCACCATGCTTTTTTGTGCTTCGTCCATAATTTTCTGAACCATTTCAGGAGCAAGGTATTGAAAAAAGATAAGGGTAAATATACCTGTTATAAAGCCTCCAAATACGGCAATAAGTACACCGGTACCAAGAGACTTTCCGTATCCAATAAAGCCATCCAGCGATTCATCTCTATAAGCCTTTATGCCCATGACGATAAATAAAACAAGCAATGAATAGCTTATCCATTGTGGGAGTTTTGACTGAATATCAGTACCTAACAAGTAGAAAATTAAAAAGACAGCAATTGAAGAGAAACCATAAATGGCACCAAACTTCATGGCAATTTTAATCTGAGAGGGCTTGTTTTCCATTGTATTATATATTTTGCAAACCTACACGAAATTGATAAATGCGCAAATAGGTTTTGTATCTATTTAGTAACAAAATTGTTGGTTATTTCAATCTTTTTTGCTGTCTAAATATATTCCACTTTTTAACAAATTAGGTGTAAATCTAAGTGTATAGTTTTAGAATGAGGATAAGTTTTTTTCGCAGTATTTGTGAATTTAACTACCTTCGCACCGGGTAAGTCCTATACGACCAGCTCCTGCTAATCTCCCCAGGTCGGGAACGAAGCAAGGACATGCGGTTGAGCGGTGCGATATAGGGGGCTTACCCATTTTTCATTAAATTATCTCCTTTAATCTAAAATCCCAATCCTTTAGTCGTTACTCGTTGTTCGTTACTCAACTTTTTCTGATATTTCTCATTTTTGATTAAAGATTAAGTTGAGTAACGAGTAACGAATAACGACTTACGAGTAACGATTTAAAGAAAGTTGAGTAACGAATATCGATCCGAT
>JAYURB010000041.1:0-2104 GCA_043756425.1 Bacteroidota bacterium | reverse complement strand
AAGCCGGCCTTTAAGTAGCAGGACAAGACGTTATTTTAATCATTCCAACCGTATTTTTTAAACACCTGATCGCATTGCTGTTTTCTAGTAATGATTTTCAACAATAAAAACTGTTTTTGTAAAAGGTCAGATGCCCCTTCATACAATGAAAGCATTGAATGAGCGGCGGTTTGTTATTTTTATTTTTTTGTTACTGGTTGCTGATTAAAAGTTTGCCGGAACTGAAGAGGATGAACTGCCTGTTGAAAAAGTATCAGTGCCTGCTGATGAGCCAACACCTGAAATCGTGACAGGTGATGAGGCGAAATCCCCTCTATCTCCCCCCTTAGGGGAGGAAATGGAGAAGATTTAAGCGGGAATAAACTTACAGAAAGTTGTCAGTCTGAGTTTGTCGTAGCCAGCCTCCATAAATCTTAAGTTGGAGGGAACTGAACAGTATAAACCGCCTGTAGAAAAAATATCAGTGCTTATTGAACCGGGCAAACCTGAAACTGTGTCATACGATGAGACGAATTTTTGAGCGAGTGACCTTAATGTTTGACTGAGAGACCTCAATGTTGACATGGCGATTTCATTGTTTCAGACGACTCTGTCAATGTTTGTAGCGTCCTGAAAACAGTTTCAGATGACGCTGTCAATGTTTGAGATGACGATGCTAATGTTCGACATGACGATGTGAATGTTTTAATGAACTACCCTAATGTTTTACTAACCGGGGCTGATGTTTGAGCGATTCACCTGAATGTTTTAATGATTCACTCCAATGTTTGGGAGCGTCACTTCAATTGGAAGTTGGTAAGCAAAACCTATAAGAGCCTGCTGAGCTGCCATATAGTCCGACATACTCTTACAGGTTTAATAGACCGGCTCAGGCATTGGCAAAGAGCTGCAGCAGTTTCTCATGCACCTTATCGATCTCCTTAGTAATATACGACTGTGCAAAATTCACATACCTGTAAAAGCTCTTGCTCCCAGATGTATGCCCCGATATTTTCCTTACCAGGTATTCCGGCATATCCAGCATCAGCAAAACAGTAATACCCGTTTTGCGCATTAAATGAGAACTCAGCTGGTCACAAAAGCGAAACAACCGCCTGCCTTCTCTTTGTATTTCTATAGCCTCCCCGTTTCGTGTGCGGTATTTTCCAATACTTTCTTTCCAGCCTGCCATTTCCCCGATCGTTTTTAAATAATCATTAAAAGTTCCAATTGCCAAACGTGGAAAAAGCCTGCCCCGCATTTTTTTGTACCTGCGGTATTTATTAAAGATGGCAACAGCAAATTCAGGCAGCTTTAGATTTACTTCTGTGCCTGTTTTCAAAGAATTGAAATGAAGAAAGTATTTTCCTTCCCTGAATTCAATATCTTTTACACGAAGGTTCATGAGGTCGCTAAATCGCAGGGCTGCTGTACAACCAAAGACAAACATGTCCTTCGCCCTTTGGAGCTTCGGCGGAAGTTTGTCTGTAAAACCCTTGTCAAGGATCAAATAACAGAACTGTTCAGGCAGTAGCGAGATAACCCTTATTTCTTCCCTTCTTACATAAAATGTTTCATAGCATTCGTATAAGGGCAGGAATTTATCATTCCGCAGGTAGCGGAAAAAGCTCTTGATATTTTTGAACATCAGCCCTGCATAATTATCAAAGTAATTTTTTTCTCCGTACAGAAAATCAGAGAACTTCCTGTAAAATGTTTTCCAATAAATGCGTTCCTGTTTAATAACCCGTGCATTGTTACGGATATTGGTTTTAATGACCAGCTGCTTCCCGGTAAACTGTTCGTACTCCATAATTGCCCTTAGTGTAAAGCGGTAAGCAGTGATGGTGATGGGTTTGATTTTTTCACCGTTCAACTTGCGCCGTTGCCCGTTGGTGGTTTCTTTGATGTACGTCTCAAACAAAGGAACCAAAAGATGTTCTTTTACCATTTCGATTAAATTTAAAATGTGACAAAAAGTTGTTTAATCGTAAGAGGAAAGAATTACTTTAGTAGCAGCTCTTTGAGAATTGAGTTATTATCCCTTTGGGATGCTACTCCCAGGGCGTAAATTCAGTGCTGGAAATGCCTACAGGTATGGGTTTAATGGAAAAGAAAATGATAA
>JAYURB010000040.1:0-4815 GCA_043756425.1 Bacteroidota bacterium | reverse complement strand
CTTCCACTGTGGATTGTTTTTTACTTCTTCTCCAGTTGTCTTCCAATTTTCTATTGCCGAATTTCTTTGTGAACTCATTCAATCCAAAACTGATGGCTTGTGGATTATAAAAATACCAGTTGGCTCCGGCAGCATTATTAAACTGATTAGCTGCTTGTGGTCTTGCCGGATCAAAAATCTGATTGGCGGGTTCGATGAGTTTTCTTTCGGCTTCTTTCTTTGCTTTCTCTTGTTCTTCTATTAATTGATCAATTTTCTTTATCCGTTCTTCCAGAGGTAGCCGTGAAAGTGCTTGCAAACTGTCTTCCGTTTCAATAACCTTCATAAATTTAACCAAACGGGTAAGGCTGTTTCTGCGCGAAAGAATTTCTGAGTAGTCAGGATAATCCTTTCCAAGATTTGTAACGGTACTGTCGTAATAGCTTTGTGCAAGCCTGTAGTCCGGTTTGCTATACGCAAGTTTAGCAAGTTCGAGATACGATAATGCTTTCTGCCCTTGATTGTTTGTACTGCTTTGAACGGATAAGTTCAAATATTTTATTTGCTCTTCTTCCTTGCCTTCATTTTTTTTGAGTCCGGCGAGAGAATAATATATCTGATCAAGAAAGTCTTTGTTCTTGGGGTCTTTCTCCATTTTTAAAAGCTCTTTCAAAACCGATTCACCGCTGCCTGATGAGGAATCGTAACAACGTGCCCTGTTCAACCGCGAATTGAAAGCCATTTCATAGGGCGGATTCATTTTTATAATCTTTGTATACAAATCAAAGGCTTGCTTAAATTCCCCCTTTTGCTGACGTAATTGAGCAAGTATGAATAAATAACGGATTTTCTTCTCCCTGTTTTTCACCAAAGCAGATGCCTTAGTCAGATGCTCAATCGCTTTGTCATAATTTTTCGTCTGCAGATAATAATCAGCATTAACAGCCTCCAGTTCCCATTTACTTTTCTTGGGAAAGTCGGGCTGATTGCGAAGGTAGTCCAGCTTTTCTTCTGCTTCGCGCATCTGTGTAAGCTCAATATATGTTTTTGCAATCCATAGCGATCCGAGGTGACGGCCCGATTCCTTTTTATACGTCGTTTCGACATACTTAAAGGTTTCCATGGCTTCAAAATAATCATGCTTAAAAAACTGACATTTACCATATAAAATCCAGTTATCATCAATCCATCGTTCCGATTGAGGTTTTTCATACCCGCTTTTATCAAGGATAGTGTGTCTCGAAATCACGGTAGAAGTGCGTTTCATGGCATCTTCTAACTGTGGATAAATGGCTTTTGCTTTTGCGGGATCTGCATATTGAAACACAGTAAGGACTCTGTCATAATGATCAACATGCGATGCTGCCAGCTTATCAAGGGCTTCTTCAAGCTTTAGACCTGCATTGTAATAGCCGTTATAATGAGCTGATAAATTATGGAAGGTCCTGTTCACCAGCGTATCCTTCGTATTTGAGCATGACATAACAAAGGCACAAAAGCCAAGTACAAGGGGTAGCTTAATACGATTAAATACTGCTAAAATCATTGCCTGTAATAACTGAATTCCGATAAAAATATTTTGGATTGCAAAGATAGAAAATCCTTTGAGTTTTCCTTTTTTTGCAAAATTTGGAATGAATTCGTGAATAGTGGCGATTTCTTATTTTCATTAGTTATTTTTGACGCCTTAATCAGATAGTACATATCCTATTCTTCATGGAAGGCGAAAATAAAAAGAAACTAATAAATCGGCTGAAAAGCAAATATCGCCTGGTTATTATGAACGACGATACTCTTGAAGAGAAAGCGTCTTTTAACTTGCGACCATTAAATGTATTTGTTACCGTCGGACTAAGCATTATTTTACTTATTGCCATTACTACCATACTGATTGCTTTTACCGGATTGCGGGAGTACATACCGGGTTATGCCGATATGAAAACACAATGGCGGGTATATAATCTTGTAATGAAAATGGATTCATTGGAAAACAGCATTCGTTCAAGAGATAAGTTTATTTTTAACATTAAGAACATTATCGGCGGAAGCGCAGAAGCTGCTCCTGCTCCTAAACCGATCAATAAAGAAAATAAATACGACACTATTCACAAACTTTATAAATCACCCGAAGACGCTGACCTGCGAAAGCAAATTGAATCCCGTGATCCTTACACACTTTCAGAGAGTAATGCAAATAATGAGATGAGCAGTCTTTTGTTTTTTTCTCCGATTAAGGGAAGCATCACTAACCGTTTCAATCCTATAAAAAAGCATTATGGAGTAGACATAGTCGCCAATGCCAATGAGCCTATTAAAGCCACACTCGATGGCACGGTTATTTTTTCCAATTTTACCTCTGAAACCGGTTATGTAATTGGTATACAACATTCGAATAACATTCTTTCAATTTATAAACATAATTCCGCTTTACTCAAAAAAGCCGGTGATGTTGTTAAAGCCGGTGAAGTAATTGCCATTATCGGCAATTCCGGAGAGCTCAGCGAAGGGCCGCACCTGCATTTTGAAATTTGGTATAACAGTAATGCCATGAATCCTCAAAAATTTATTTTATTTTAAATGGATTGATTGCTATAAATTTCATACAACCGTTTTAAGTATTCATTATTCAATCCTAACTTAGCTCCGTGAGTCTTCTCTCCATTTTAAGTAAACCTTTTGCAGCGTACACTGCCCGTCAGGTAAATTTCTGGAGCAGAAATGCCGTACTAATGCAAAACAGGATATTCCAGCAGCTCCTGCACAGTGCCAACGATACGGTCTTTGGAAAAGACCATTGGATGAAGTCGGTAAAAAATTACGAAGCTTTCCGAGAACAAATTCCAGTTCGTGATTACGAAGCTTTCCGTCCTTATATTAACCGGTTGATTGAAGGAGAAGAAAATATTTTATGGCCGGGAAAGCCACTTTACCTTTCAAAAACATCGGGCACAACTTCAGGAATAAAATATATTCCTATTACACGTGCATCCATTCCAAATCATATTAACTCCACACGCAATGCCTTGTTGAGCTATATTCATGAAACCGGAAATGCTTCCTTCCTGAAAGGAAAACTTATTTTTATTTCCGGCAGTCCTGCACTGGAAACCATTAACGGCATTCCGGTTGGACGTTTGTCCGGCATTGTCAATCATCACGTTCCTTCTTTCCTTCGTAGCAATCAACTTCCATCGTATCCAACTAACTGCATTGAAGACTGGGAAACAAAAGTAGATGCAATTGTAAAAGAAACCGTTCAGGAAGATATGACATTGATTGGCGGCATTCCTCCATGGGTTCAAATGTATTTTGATAAGCTCAAAGCAAAAACAGGGAAAAAAATTAAAGACATTTTTCCCGATTTCAATTTATTTGTTTACGGTGGAGTAAACTATGAACCGTACCGTAAAAAACTCGAAGAAAGCATAGGAAAAAAAGTCGACAGCATTGAATTATACCCGGCCAGTGAAGGATTTATCGCTTACCAGGATAAACAAAACGATCCCTCTTTGCTATTGATGGTTAATTCAGGTATATTTTTTGAATTTATTCCGGCAAACGAATACTATAATGCCAATCCAACTCGCATTTCATTAAAAAATGTAGAGCCGGGAGTAAATTATGCTATCATTATTAGTACCAATGCGGGACTTTGGGGTTATAGCCTCGGAGATACCGTGAAATTCGTTTCTGTAAATCCCTATAGAATAATTGTTACAGGGCGTATCAAACATTTCATCTCAGCTTTTGGCGAGCACGTCATTACAGAAGAAGTTGAGAAAGCTCTTCTTAAAGCCGCACAAGACCAGCATGCTGAAGTTGTTGAGTTCACTGTTGCACCGCAGGTTTCTCCCGAAGCTGGACTACCATACCACGAATGGTTTATTGAATTTCATAAACTTCCCGATGACTTAGACCGCTTCCGACTTTCAATTGATGACAGCTTGCAGCGACAGAATATCTATTACAGCGACCTAATTACAGGACATATTTTACAACCTTTAAAAATCAGATTGCTTAAAAAAGATTCTTTCATCAATCACATGCGTTCCCTTGGTAAATTAGGCGGACAAAATAAAGTCCCTCGCCTCTCCAACGACAGAAAACTAGTCGACGAACTCGTAAAGTATGTACAAGAGTAGGGGTATACGCTTTCTTATTTCAGAATTTTACAACTTTTTTCATCTGTACCTAATTTTCTTACAAATGGTTGTTAGAGCTGTCGTACTAGGTTTATCAAAGAGTCAGGAAGCATCAACAAAAACGGAACACTCTTTTCGTAGTTCACTTCAAAGTAGTTCAAACCTATCTGCAAATTCCTATAATAAGCTGGTCTATTGTCCCAATAATTCTTTTCAATTGGATAAGCATCTGGCAAATGTACTATTATTTTCTGCTGGCTGATTCACTTACTGGTAAATTGTCTGATTGAGAAAATGAAAAGCGATGTGTTAGCACCGTTTCATTTGTCATTTTTTTGTCTTTCGGGTTAGCGATGAACTGTCGGGTTGCGGTGGTGCAGTTGGGCAAAAAAGATGTGCCCAAATTTTTACAACTGATATTTATACAACTCTGCAATGGCTTGGTGATATTCCTTTTCGGTTTGCAGAAAATTGTTGAGGGCTTCGGTATAGTAGTTTATTTCCATGAAGTATTGAATGGTGGTAAGTTCGCCTAATGCCAATGCTTTGTTTAATAGCGCGGTGTTGTTGAGTGTGGCGAAAATGGTTTGGTATTCCTGTAATGTGATTTTGAGGTTCGTGTATTTTTCATAGAGGTTTTTTATTTGGTAGTAGTGTTTGGAGCGGTGGTCTGCGATGTTGAGTTCTGTGAAAA
>JAYURB010000039.1:0-2110 GCA_043756425.1 Bacteroidota bacterium | reverse complement strand
AAATTGAATTTACCCGGGCATTAACGGTGATTGATAAAAATGGAATTCGCCAGAGAAGATATTGACTGCATGAAAGGCAAACACCACCAGGGAAGTTGGGAGAAAGATTACAGATAATACTTATAAAACGAAATAATGCCCAACCCTCATCCCCGACCCTTCTCCACGGAGTGGAGAAGGGGGAAGTCCCCACCGAGTCGGTGAGCTTGCCGAAGCACTTATAAAACGAAATAATGTCTAATTCTATAATACAGGTATCCAATCTCTTAAACGAAATGTCATGCTGAGCTTGCCGAAGCACTTATAAAACGAAATCATGCCCCCAATTATACAAGTATCCAATCTCTCCAAAAGCTACACCATCACCCACGAAGGCAAAGAACGCTATACCGCCCTGCGTGATGTGATGGCACAAAAGGTAAAAAAAATATTTTCTTTTCCTTCGACATTGCGGGGAACGAAGCAATCTGCCTACAAAGAAGAATTCTGGGCATTAAAAGATATCAACTTTGAAATAGAACAGGGAGACAGGGTTGGTATTATTAGAAGAAACGGAGCGGGCAGGATGACTCTAACAGCACTTAAGAAAAAAATCGTAAATTTGCAGTATTGTTAAAACTAAAAAAATGGGCAAACTGTTAAATATCAACGACATTAAAAAACTTTACCCCGATGAGTGGGTTTTAATTGGTAATCCTGAAATGGACAAGTCAGAGCTTAATGTATTTTCCGGTATTCCAATTTTGCACAGTAAAGACAAAAAAGAAGTTTGTTATTTAGGAAAAAGCAAAACAAAAGATTTTAAAACTATTACTATTATTTACACGGGGTCGTTCAAACCTGCCAGAAAGTTAACTTCCATGAAATCCGTTAAATTTGAATTATGAAAATAGCGCTTCAATATGTTAGCGATACAGAAGGGAAAACGCAATCTGTTCAATTGCCATTAACGGATTGGGAGAAAGTATTGACTAAACTTAAAAAATATGAGCAGACTTTAAAAATAAAATCTGACTTGAAAGAGGCATTTGAACAAGTTGCAAAAATGAGAAAATCAAGGACAAAAAAACAAACTCTTAACGATTTTCTCAATGAATTATAGTGTCATTCCAATTGACAAATTTAAAAAAGAGGCTAAACGTCTTATTAAGAAATATCCATCGCTTAAACAAGAGTTGAAGCAGCTTAATACAAACTTACTATCAAACCCGGCTATTGGAACTTCCCTGGGTAATAACGCTTATAAAATCAGAATTGCTATTAAAAGTAAAGGAGTTGGTAAAAGTGGCGGTGCAAGGGTTATTACTTATCTTATTACAGAAAATAAAGAATTATATCTATTGACAATTTATGACAAATCAGAATTTGAAAATATAGATGATAAAACTCTCCGGAAAATTATTAAAGATATTCAGGACGAAAAATAAACGATTTGAATAACAGCAAAATACCCATTGTGCGCATAGATATATCTCTTGAGCAATAAAATAATCATCTTCCCTCAGGAGGCACTTAAGCTCATTAAAAAATATTATCCAACTTAAAGAATAATAAAATGGGATACATCAGAGAACCAGCGGGTATAAACTTCGTAGTTGACCCAACACCGTTAACAAAGGAAGATAGAAAAAAGATAAGTGAAATAATTTCCTACTACAAAGCCACGGGAAGGAAAATGCCTTTGAAGAAATTGACGACAGGTCTTTCCCGATCCTTCGATGCCTCAGGACTACGGGACAGGTCCGTGATGTGATGGCGCAAAAGGTAAAAAAAATATTTTCATTGCGAGGAGGGACGACGAAGCAACCTTTGCGAGGTGCAAAGCAAACCTCCACAACCAAAGAAGAATTCTGGGCATTAAAAGATATCAACTTTGAAATAGAACAGGGAGACAGGGTAGGTATTATTGGAAGAAACGGGCAGAAAAGAACAATATAGTCTTGCACATTTTACAACTTTATCAAATGTAAAAACAACAGGACAAGGATCCAATGAAAAAGGGGGCGAGCCTGCCCCGTATCGACGGGGGGATGGCAAAGCATGCGGAGCAATTGCGTTTGCCTTGAATTTTTTTTGGTTACTTTTTTTGTTTCAAGACAAAAAAAGTGAC
>JAYURB010000038.1:0-4817 GCA_043756425.1 Bacteroidota bacterium | reverse complement strand
TTTCAGAAAACCGATTTCCATATGTAGATTGGAAATCTTCAATGAAATCAACTCGCTTACCCTCAAGCCTGAGCTATAAAGGGTTTCGAGCATGGCTTTGTTTCTTACTCCTTCAGCTTTACTAAGGTCAATTGCATTAATAAGGTTGTTAATATCCTCTACACTCAAAGTGTCCGGAAGTTTTCTTCCCAGCCGCGGTGATTCCAGCAGTTGAGAAGGGTCGTCCATGATAATGTTTTCCATCAGGCAATACTTAAAGAAACCTTTAAGTCCTGAAATAATACGCGCCTGACTTCTGCTGCCAAGTCCAATTTCATTTATCCACTTTAGAAAATCCTGAAGATGGGATAATTTTATAGCAGGTACCGTTATCTCCAGCTTTTGTACCTGAAGAAAACGATCGAACAATACAATATCATGAACGTAAGCCTCAACAGAATTTGGGGAGAGGGAACGTTCAAGTTTTAAGTAGGATTTAAACCCTGCTATGTGTAAAGCCAAAATGATGTAAATTGAAGAATCCTAAAAGTGCCTATAAGCGACTTATAAATGAATGGTTTAAGCAAAAACTTATTCACAATAAATTATGAAAAAAACAAGTAATTTACACCCATTAAAAGAGCTATGAATTTACATATCATTAACGGTCCTAACCTGAATCTTATTGGAAAAAGAGAAACAGGTATCTATGGAAATATTTCTTTTGAAGATTTTCTCCAACAACTAAAAAGTCGTTTCAATGAACACACTATCAGCTATTTCCAAAGCAATATAGAAGGGGAGATCATCAATAATATTCAGGAATTTGGTTTTAAATCGGATGGAATCATTTTAAATGCCGGAGGATATACGCACACTTCTGTTGCAATTGCAGATGCCATAGCAGCCATTAAAAGTCCGGTAATTGAAGTTCACATTTCCAATATTTTTGCAAGAGAAGAGTACAGACATATTTCATTGATTGCAGGAAAGTGTAAGGGAAGTATTTCGGGGTTTGGGTTGGGTTCTTATTTACTGGCTGTTGAAGCTTTTCTTTTAGCCAGCAAATCACAACAATAAGTTATACTTCAAGCAAAAGTGATTTGTGAAATTTTTGAAAAAAATTTATTGTCCGCTATCTTTCGATTATTTGAATTTACAAAATCTTAATTTTGGAATATTAATGTGTTTTCAGATTAGTTACGGGAAACAAAACCTTATTAGCTTAGTAACAAAACTGACTAACCCATAGACTACCTTATTATTCCCCATTTTAGTGCTCTTTGATAATATCTGATTAACTAATCATACTCTTCTTTAAATGTTTTTTTCTTGTGGTTTTAGGATTGATTAAAATAAAATGAGTGTAAAGGTTGTTGTATTCAATTTTCAGAATGGGATACTTTAAATATGGTTATAATAAGGTTTACAATCTGTATGAATGAAAATTTCAATTCGTCGCAAATAATACAGATAAGAATATTTTTATAGTAAATTTCCTAAAGCATCTCTCCAAATAAGAATCATTACACCTGTTATTGCCATTAATAATCCAAGTACAGATTGAACAGTTATTTTCTCTTTCAAAAATATTGCTGCTAACAAAAAAGCAACGGCAGGAACTAATGAAAAGATAGTTTGTGCCACCGATGCTTCCAATATTGATACTGTAAATAGGGCCAGACAAACACCCAATGTCGGGCCAAAAATGGTTCCTGCAATGGCATATTTTACTCCATTATTTTTATTGGTAAAGATTGGCAAATAAACTTTCTTAATATTTCCTGAGAAAAGGGTAAATAGAAATAATGCTGATGCTGCTGTTATCAATCGCATGAATGTTGCATTGAAAGGACTAAGCGTAAATTCTCCCGGTAACGACTGAAATCCTTTTTTTGCTAAAACCAGTCCGGCACCCTGACAAAGCGCCGAAAGAACTCCGGCGATTATTCCTTTTGTAATTGAACCATGACCATGATCCGGAATTTTCTCTCTCTCTCTCTTTCCGAGACTGACAAAATTCACTCCGAGAATTGTAGCGATAATTCCTGATATTCCAATAATTGAAATACGTTCATCAATCATTAAGCTTCCAAGAAATAAAGTCGCTGCCGGAGCAAATGTTGTTAATACACTTCCTGTTCTTGCTCCTAAAATTTTGTACATGGAAAAAGCAAAATAATCACCGATAGTTAGTCCTAACACACCAGATATACCAAGCCAAAGCCATGCTTGAGAATAATTCGCAGAAAAAATTGATGTAAAGTCCGCCGGTTTATAAAAATAAGTAAACAATCCAACAATAATTGCCGCCAACAGCAATCTGAAATTGTTTAGCGTATTACTGCCTAATCTTCTTGCTGCTTGTGTAAATGGGAAAATACATATTGCCCAGGATAGGGTGGTGAGTAGGGCGAATAGGATTCCGGGGGAGGGCATTTTTTGTACTTAGTACTTAGTACTTAGTTTTTTTTTGTTTTATTGATTTCTTTAGCGCTTAATAGGGCCAAATGATTAATATGCCAAAGTTAAGAAGAATATTGCATGCAGCGGGATTCTGCCCATCACTGCCAATATACGAGCTAAGAATAATTAAAAGTTTAATGAAGCCATTCAGTCTTAACTTATAAAAAAATCTTCTTACTGTTTCAACTTTACAACCTTTAAATTATTCATCTTGTTGTTAAGATAAAATTTTAAAATATAAATACCGGGCGTGGTTTCCGGAAATGTTGAAACGTTGATTTCATTTTCTGATAGTTGATAACTCATTTTTATTTGTTTTCCCTGTATGTCATGCAAGGAAACTGATGAAATATTATTTTTATTCTGACGGGTTGGTATTTTTACATGAAATCCATCGAAAAAAGGTTGAGGATAAATTTGAAAATCCGAAACATTTATTTTTTCTGTGTTTAAGGTAAGTGAGTCGAATTTTACGAGCCAGAATTGGGAAGATTGCGAATTGCCATGATAACCTGAAATGACATTATTGTCAGGTCCGCTTGTATAACCGGCAAAAGCAAAACTACCATCTGGTAAATTTACAATTGAATTTCCTTCGTCATAGTATGAATTGCCGAAGGTTCTTTCCCAGAGTAAATTACCAAGTGTGTCGGTGCATATTAGCCAGCATTCTTTATAAGCGGGGTCATTATTAATGGAAATGTCATGATTATGAGATAATGTAAAACCGCAAGCGACTATTCTATTGTTTCCCATCATTGTTGCACCATTTATAACATCGATTTTACTGCCACCATACGATTGGCTGAATATTTTATTTCCTGCAGTATCTATCAATAATATCCAAGCATCCCAATCACCATAATTATGTGTTAAATCACCATTATATGAGGCTGTCTGCCCGGACATTAATAATTTAGAACCGATTATTTTTATACTATTGATTATTTGCCCGGAAGTTCCACCGAAGCATTTGTTCCATAAAATATTTCCGGAACTGTCCAATTTAACCAGCCAAGCATTATGGCCAATAATATTGCAGGTAACATCGCTGTCAGATGATCCTGAAGTAGAGATTAAATAAATATTCCCAACTTCATCTACCCGAACATGCTCGTAATACTCTTGGCCAGAACCTCCAATACATCTCTGCCATTGAAGTATACCTAATGAATCTAATTTGAGCAACCAGGTATCTATATTTGGATCTACACCTAAACGATTTTGAACATCACCTGTATTAAATGAACTTACACTTCCTGTAACTACAAAACCGCCATCATTAGAATTATCAAGACTGAATAAATTATCTTCATCAAATCCCCCATAATTATGCTGCCAAATAATATTTCCAGAAAAATCAATTTTTACTATCCAGAAATCTGTAGGGCCATTATTGCCCGTAAGATCTCCATCATTGGAGGTCGACGTGCAACCAATAACGTAACCGCCATTAGTTTCTATAGCCTCCAATCCGTAATCGGGTGACCATCCTCCTAAAGTTTTACTCCATTGCAAATTACCATAATAGTCAGTCTTGATTACCCAAACATCTTCAAATGTCATCCATTGCATACTAACGGAATCAAACAAACAATGGGTTCCAAATACATCTCCTGTGCACGAATATGTATACCCTACACAAAGAAATCCACTATCGTTGGTAAAAATTATGGAATTAGCTTCCTCCCCAGACAAACCGCCATAACATTTTGACCATTGAAGGACCGGTTGAGAAAAAATATTTTTACAGGATAAGAATAAAAATAATATTACAAATAAATATTTCATATTACAATTTAATTATTTTTTTAACAAACCTGTTACGATCGGATTGAAGGATCAAATAATAAACTCCCGATGACTTTTCATAAAAATCAATCCTAATATTATAAGTTCCTGATTTAAGTATTTGATTGTCGATGACATTTATTATTTTATGACCGTAGGAATCGAATACACTTATAGATTCTTTTTCCTCCTTTTCAACCGAATATATTAAATCAAAATTATTTTGAAATGGATTCGGATAAGTGTTTAAAATATTATTCTCGTTTTCAGGATTTTTATTTAACTCCGGATGGAAATTTCCAATCCTGAATGGTGTTGTACAAGGGTCAACACCTGAAATATAAAGGTGAGTCAATGAGCCATTTAAAGCACCAAAATCGTTTCCAGTAACAGACCCCGGTAATACATGAATTGATTGCCCTGCACGGAAAGTTGCCGTACCACCATTGGATACCACAAACTTCTGTTGGTCAGCAGCAACGGTAATTTTATTATAAGCTTCGTATGTTATGTTATCAGGACTATTAGGAGGGGCGCTAATGTCAACAATTCCATTTAAGTTTAAATCAATTCCTGTACCT
>JAYURB010000037.1:0-4818 GCA_043756425.1 Bacteroidota bacterium | reverse complement strand
AGTAATTATTAACGTCTGACAACAATTTTAAACACCTTTGATTCTGTTTGATTATAAGTAACCCTTACAAAATAAATACCTGCGTGTTGATTTTCCATTTCGAAAGTCTGATAAGCAATTATACTTTCTTTCCAGAATTCCTTTTCAAGTATCTTTCTTCCCATTATGTCAAAAACAGACACATCAATTTTCCCGTTATAAAGGCCATTTAACTTTGTTGTAAAGTCCTTTAAAACAGGATTGGGAGATATTTCAACTTCAAGATCATCGCTAATAGCCTTTGTAATTTGAGGACCTTGTCCACGCGGTCTGTTATAATATGATTTTGTAAAGCAATCTCCTGCATGTGTAATTACCCAATAAAAATTATTGGTTGTGTCAAAAGCAGATCCGACATTTAGATTCTGATAAACAGCTCCTGAAATTGTGTCAGGATAATAATTATTGATTGCATCATCAAATCCCCATTGGTATGTATTAAATGCATTGTTCATGCATATTAATATATTAACAGGAGTAAATAGATAAATAAAGGTCGAATCCGGCGCCGACGTTGGTTTTGCGGCAATCTGAAGGGTATCGACAGTAGTGCAATTTAGAATACTCGAACTAACAATAATGTCATAGGTTGTATTTCCTGCTGCCGGGAAGTCAATCAAACAAAAAATATTTGTGTCATTATAAATTTGAGTTGTTGCCGGATTGGTTGTCCATTGGTAACTATAAGAAGGATCAGGATTTAACACGCCAAAACTAACTCCGTGAGTACCGCTGCAAATGGAATCAATGTTATAACTTGTTGCCTGAGGTAATGGCAGAGGTGGTGTTACCGTCATACTAATGGTATCCATAGCTATTAAAGGACTTGGGCAATTCGCCGCTGAAGTCATATCGCATGTAACGATTTGTGTTCCTGTTAAAAGTGTTGTTGTAAATGTCGCACTGTTGCTTCCTGCATTGGTTCCATTTACCTTCCATTGATATGTTAATCCATTGCCGGGTAATGCTGTAAATATAACGCTGCCCGGACACATGGTATCACCAAGATTGGAGGATATGCTAACTGTGTTTACAACGGATGGTCTTACATTTACAGCAAATGGAGATGATACCGCTCCGGTACAACCCGGATTCACTCCCTGCACCGTAACATCTCCTGATACAGATCCTGCAGTAAATGTCACAGTAATTGAATCAGTATTGGCTCCCGATGTAATAGTTGCTCCTGTCGGAACCGTCCATAGGTAACTTGTTGCATTGGTAATGGAAGCAATGGAATAAATTACTCCCGCTTGTCCTTCGCAAACAGTATCAGTGCCGGTAATACTTCCCGGAATACCAACAGGTAAATTAACTGTAACGCCTAAAGGTGCTGAAGTTTGTCCGTTACAAAAAGTGTTTGTTCCCTGAACGGTAATAGTTCCTGAAATATTTCCAAAATCTACAGTAATATTTTCTGTATTTAAACCGGTCGCAATAGTTGCGCCTGTAGGAAGTGTCCAAACATAACCTGTTGCATTGGTAATTGCAGGAACTGAATAAGCAACTCCTGTCTGACCCTGACAAACATTTAGAGGTCCGGCAATATTTCCGGGAGTACCAACACCCAAATTAACGGTAATTGCAAGCGGCAATGAAACTAAACCACTGCAACCGGCATTCGTTCCCTGCACCGTTACATTTCCTGAAGATGCTGTTCCTGAAAAATCTACAGTGATAGAATCGGTATTTGTTCCTGAGGTTATAGTTGCTCCCGAAGGAAGTGTCCAGTTATATCCGGTAGCATTGGTAATAGAACCTACAGAATAAATAACTCCTGTTTCTCCCTGACAAACACTTGACGGTCCGTTAATCGTTCCTGCATTTCCTACAGGAGGATTTACGGTAACTGCCAAAGGAGTTGAAGTTTGTCCGTTGCATAAAGCATTTGTTCCCTGTACAGTAATTGTTCCGGAAATAGTTCCAAAGTCTACTGTAATACTTGCCGTATTCGATCCTGCCGTAATTGTTGCACCGGCAGGGATTGTCCATGTATATCCTGTTGCATTGCTAATAGCTGGAACGGAGTAAACAACTCCTGTTTGTCCCTCACAAACGTTGGCCGGGCCGCTAATCGTTCCGGGATTGCCAACACCTAAATTTACATTTACATTTAGAGGAGTGGATACTGATCCTGTGCATCCTCCATTTGTTCCTTGTACTGTTAGATTTCCTGATGCAGCAGATAATGAAAAACTAACGGTAATTGAGTTTGTATTGTTACCGGAAGTTATTGAAGCGCCAGTAGGAAGCGTCCAGTTATAACCTGTTGCATTGGTAATGGCAGGTATTGAATAAACTACTCCTGTCTGACCTTGGCAAACACTTGCAGGTCCTGTAATCGTTCCGGCAACTCCAACAGCAGAACCAACTGTTACTGCCAGCGGTGCTGAAATTTGTCCATTACAAAAAGCACTTGTACCTTGAACAGTTATATTTCCCGATGTCGCTCCACCGGAAAAACTTACCGTTATAGAATTAGTTCCTGAACCTGCAGTAATGGATGCACCGGGAGGAAGTGACCAGGTATAGCCTGTTGCATTACTTATCGTTGGTACTGAATAAATAATTCCTGTTTGACCCTGACAAACGCTAGCATTTCCTGTTATCGTACCTGCATTTCCTATACCCGGATTAACAACAACAGTCAGAGGCGAAGAGACGGGGCCATTGCACGAGCCATTCGTACCTCGCACCGTAATATTTCCGGATAATGCTACTGCGGAAAAAGCAACTGTTATCGAATTAGTATTTGAACCGGCAGTAATAGTTGCGCCTGATGGAAGTGTCCATACATAGCCTGTTGCATTCGTTATTGAAGTTACTGAATATGTAACGCCTGTCTGTCCCTGGCAAACACTTGCAGATCCTGAAATGGATCCCGGAATTCCTACAGCTGGATTTACAGTCATTGTAATTCCTGTAGATGTAGCTGAAGAAGGAATTGCACACGAAGAACTCGAAGTCATCTGACAGGTTATGATATTTCCACTTGTAAGTCCGCTGACAATGTACGTTGGACTATTTGTTCCAACGTTCACTCCATCTTTCTTCCATTGATAAACAGGAGTTAAACCACCGTTGGTTGGTACAGCAGTAAAAGTTACAGTGTCGCCTGCACATATAGAATTACCCGGGCTTGCTGAAATACTAACTACCGGAACTAAAGGACCACTTACCACTGTCATCGTAATTGTATTGGATGTGGCAGGGCTTCCTGTTATGCACGGATCACTTGTTGTCATTACACATGTGATCATGTTTCCATTTACAAGGCTGTTATCAGAATACGTTAGACTGTTTGTACCGACATTGCTTCCGTTTTTCTTCCATTGATATACAGGAGTTGATCCGGGATTTACAGGATTTGCCGTAAATGTAACATTGTCGCCCGAGCAAATAGTTCCTGTAGGATTTGCAGCAATACTAAGGCTAGCAGTTACACTTGTATTTACAGTTATGGTAATAGTATTTGAAGTAGCCGGACTTCCGGTAGCGCAGCTTGCTGTATTGGTTAATGTGCAAGTTATCTGGTCACCATTTACAAGACTGTTACTCGAAAATGTTATGCTATTCGACCCAACATTTACACCATTCTTTTTCCATTGATAAAAAGGTGTTGTTCCAGGATTAACAGGAGTGGCAGTAAATGTAACATTGGTTCCTGCACATATTGCTCCGGAAGGACTTGCTGAAATACTAACAATTACAACTACATTGGGATTTACTGTCATGGTAATAGTATTCGAAGTAGCAGGACTACCGGTGATACAAGGATCGGTAGTTGTCATTACACAGCTAATCGTATTTCCGGTGGCAAGAGCATTGTCAGAATATGTAGGACTGTTTGAGCCAACATTGACACCATTTTTTTTCCATTGATATACAGGTGAGATTCCGGAATTTACGGGAGTTGCAGTGAAAGTTACATTTGTCCCTGTACATATCGCTCCGGAAGGACTGGCTGCAATACTTACACTGGCAGCTAAATTTGAATTAACAGTCATGGTAATTGTATTCGATGTAACAGGACTTCCGCCACCACAGGAGGAATTACTCGTCATCTCGCAAGTTATCAGGTTGCCATTGGACAAACCATTATCGGAATAAGTCGGACTGTTTGTACCAACATTGACACCATTTTTTTTCCATTGATATACAGGAGTTGTTCCGGGATTTACCGGAGTTGCTGTAAATGTTACATTGGTTCCTGCGCAAACTGTTGATGAAGGGCTTGCAGCAATAGTTACACTGGGAGCACCGCCGGCGCTAACAGTCATCGTAATCGCATTGGAAGTAGCCGGACTTCCGGTTACACAAGAAGCATTGCTTGTCAAAACACAAGTTATAATGTCACCATTTAAAAGTGCATTATCTGTATAAAAAGTTGCGCCTGTACCGACATTTAAACCATTTTTCTTCCATTGATATGTTGGAGTAGCACCACCGTTCGTTGGATTAGCATTAAATGTTACACTTGTTCCTGTACATATAGGTCCTGAAGGAGTTGCGGTAATTGCTATACTTGCAGCAACACTTGGATTAACAGTAACTGCCAGAGGAGGCGACACCACTCCTACACAGCCGACATTCGTTCCTTTGACTGTAAAATTACCGGAGTTGGCACCGAAGGTTACGGTAATGCTATTAGTATTTGCCGGTACCGATGTTATAAAAGAACCCGAAGGATTTGTCCAGATATACGCCTGTGCGCCGCTAATTGGCGTAACAGTATAAACAACACCTGCCTGTGACTGGCAAACACTTGTGAGACCAGTA
>JAYURB010000036.1:0-4820 GCA_043756425.1 Bacteroidota bacterium | reverse complement strand
AACCAGGAATAAAGCCGACATTGCAGTAGCTGATAACCGATTGTACCCGAAACTCATTAAGAGTACGAATCCCAGCGGTGCAAACATGACAACGTAGCCAAGCGTAGACAATCCGCGTGTCTCAGCATTAATTAAATAGCTCATGTACGACATATTAGTGCCAAAAACATAAGCCGTAACGGCAGAAATCGCGAGAGCAATTCCCATCCATGAAAAAACGCTTGCCATAAACGTTTTTACAATCGGTTCAGCTGTTGTGCCCGGTTGCTGGATTTGATTGAAACTCCAATTATTGTTTTCCATTTTTGTTTTTAATTATTTATTGCAAAGATATTGTTTTTGAAATATTAATTCAAAACGACTTTGTTCAATAATCCTGCCAAATCGCAACTTCATGAAAGATTGGCAGAAATCAAACGGATAAATTCACCCCTTGTTCTATCATTTTCAAACTCCCCAGTAAAGGCTGAAGTAGTTGCTACTGAGTTTTGCTTTTGAATTCCGCGCATAAGCATACAAAGATGTTTTGCTTCAATTACAACTGCAACTCCCAAAGGTTTTAATGTACGTTGAATACAGTCACGGATTTCAGTTGTTAACCGCTCCTGAACCTGCAGCCTTCGTGCATAAGCATCAACCACACGAGGTATTTTGCTCAAACCCACTATACAACCATTGGGAATATAAGCTACATGTGCTTTACCAAAAAATGGAAGAAGATGATGCTCACACATAGAATAAACTTCAATGTCTTTAATTATTACCATCTGCTTGTAATCGTCCTGAAACAATGCTCCGCGTAAAATTTCCTCCGGATTTAAATCGTATCCGTGGGTAAGAAACTGAATTGCTTTTGCTGCTCTGACAGGTGTTTTCAATAATCCGTCTCTGTTCAGGTCCTCACCGATTTCAGTAATAAGGGAACTGTAAGACTTGGATAAATTCTCAATTCGAACAGGGTTATACTGATCGATCTTTTCGTAGCCGTCCATTTCGTTTTTCTGCAAGGTCGCTTTATCTATAGTCATAAATTTTACTTTTAAAATAATTAATCCTTTTTTAATGTCTTAAAAACTGACTTAAGCTTTAAGCATCTTATTATCCAAAATACTCAACGTAATTCTTTTCTGTTTCTTGTAATTTAATACAATGAAGAATGCAACCGAGCTTTTTTAGCGGAGCCTCAATCTGTTTCCAAATCTCAATTGCCAAAGTCTCCGTTGAACTCAATTTTCCATGCATAAAGTCAACATCTTCGTCGAGGTTTTTATGATCAATCTTATCCAATACATACTCACTGATTACATGGCTTACATCTGACAGGTTTGCAACAAATCCTGTTTCAGGATTTACCTCTCCTTTTACTGTTACCCATAAAATGTAATTGTGTCCGTGCCAATTCGGATTGGCACACTTTCCAAAAACTTCAGCATTTTTTGCATCCGTCCAATCTTTTCTGGAAAGTCTGTGAGCTGCACTAAAGGTTTCTCGGCGTGTAATAAAGATCATTGATCGGTTTTTTCAAGATTTAATAGAACCACAAATATAATCCTTTATTGCATGTAAAATGTTCCTGTTATCTTTACAGTGATGAAAATACTTATAGTAGCGGCAACTGAGGAGGAAATCACTTTATTAAGAACACTTTCCACTGATGTTAAACCCGATTTTCTTGTAACAGGAGTCGGCATGGTTTCGACTACGTATGAACTTTCTAAAAAGCTACAGGAAAAAAAATACGACCTTGTTCTAAACTGTGGATTAGCCGGAAGTTTTGACCGTTCCATTCCACAGGGTGAAGTAGTTCAGGTTATAGAAGATACTTTTTCAGAACTAGGCGCTGAAGACGGAAATGATTTTTTAAGTCTACAAAAAATTGGTCTGCAAGGGAAGGATACATTTTACTCAAATTATATAAATTCCGGAAATAATTTCATGCAGGTAAAGAGCATTACCGTTAATACTGTTCACGGAAATAATGACAGCATTAGTAATGTTCAAAAACGTCTCAATCCACAGCTGGAAAGTATGGAAGGTGCAGCTGTATTTTTCATTTGTGAAAAGGAAAACATTCCTTGCATTCAGTTAAGAGCTGTTTCCAATTATGTAGAAAAGAGAAATAAATCTGCATGGAATATTCCACTTGCTTTGAGAAACCTAGCAGAAAAGACATCTTTATTTTTAAGCGATCTACCAAAATCCAACTCATACACATCTATTAATAATAAAAACACTAATAATAGTTTCACCTTAGGATTTTCGCCCTGCCCTAACGATACCTTTATGTTTGACGCTTTAGTAAACGGCAGAATTGATACTAAAGGCCTCGATTTCCGCATTGAGTTAGAAGACATTGAAACGCTTAATCTTTTAGCTTTAAAAGGAAAACTAGATGTAACCAAATTAAGTTTTGCCGTATATTCAAAAGTCATGGAGCACTATGAATTGCTCACATCAGGCAGCGCCTTAGGCAATGGCGTTGGTCCGCTGCTGGTTTCAAAAAAAATATTTAATAATCCTTCTAAAGAAATACATTCAGTAGCCATTCCTGGAAACAATACAACAGCAGGCTATCTTTTAAAAATGTTTTATCCCGAAATTAAGGTTGTAAAAGAGATTATTTTTTCTGAAATTGAAGATGCTGTCCTTAGTGGGGAAGTAGATGCAGGTGTTATCATTCACGAAAGCCGCTTTACCTATGCTGAAAAAGGTTTGCATAAAATCAGTGATTTAGGCGAATTATGGGAGAAGAAAACCGGACAACCCATTCCTCTCGGCGGAATTGCCATAAGAAGAAGTCTGGATGAAAACATTAAAAAGAAAATTAACCGGCTAATGAAGTCCAGCGTAGAATATGCATTTGCTCACCCTGCTGAAAGTGAAGAATATGTCAAAAAACACGCTCAGGAAATGAGTGAAGATGTCAGGAAAAAACATATTCAATTGTATGTAAATGAATACTCTGTTGAACTCGGCGAAACCGGCAGAAAAACCATTAAGAAATTTCTGGAAGCAGGCTTAATAAAAGCAAATAATTCATTTTCAAAAAATATTTTCGCTGACGGAAGTTAATTCTTATTGTTGTGGCAACAGTTTTTTATTTTTTCCTTTGCAGAAAACTAATACTTATTAAATGATTGTCGTAACCGGTGCCGCAGGATTTATTGGAAGCTGTCTTATTGCCAGGCTTAATGAAGATGGATTTAATGACATAATAGCTGTTGATGACTTTTCGCATCCTGAAAAGGAAAACAACCTCTCCGGTAAAAAAATAACGATGAAGGTTGAGAGAAAAGATTTTTTCAATTGGTTAAAAGAAAATCACAAGTTTGTTCAATTTATTTTTCACTTAGGCGCACGTACAGATACCACTGAATTCAATACTGCCATTTTTGATGAACTGAATTTGAATTACACCAAAGATGTTTGGAAAGCCTGTATTGAATATGGATTACCATTAGTCTATGCTTCGTCAGCAGCTACTTATGGAAATGGCGAATACGGTTACGACGATGACAATGCTTTCATTCCAAAACTTCATCCCCTTAATCCTTATGGCGATTCAAAAAATGATTTTGATAAATGGGCAATCGTTCAAAATGAAACTCCTTATTTCTGGGCTGGACTGAAATTCTTTAATGTTTATGGCCCGAATGAATATCATAAAGGCCGAATGGCATCAGTCATTATTCATGCATTTAAACAAATCAGCGAAACAGGGAAAATGAAACTTTTTCGTTCCCACAAACCTGAGTTTAAAGACGGAGAACAATTGCGTGATTTTATTTATGTAAAAGATGTATCGGAAGTTTGCATGTTTCTTCTTCACCATCGTAAAGATTCAGGTATATACAATCTGGGCACAGGACGCGCCCGCACCTTTCTCGATCTGGTTAAAAACACTTTTCGCGCAATGAACAAATCCGAACAAATCGATTTCATTGATACACCTGTCGACATTCGCGACAAATACCAATATTTTACAGAAGCGAAAATGAATAAGCTTCACAGCATTGGTTATAGCAAACCCTTTTATTCACTTGAAGAAGGTGTAAATGATTATGTTGTTAGTTATCTGAGCGGGAATAAGTATTTGTAACTCAAATTATATCGGTTTTTTTAAAGGTTCGATTGATAACGTATATGTCGTCTGCTTAATGCCGTGATCATGCCACCGAAGGTGGCATGATCGCGGTACCTAATATAACTTTCATGCGTCATCCAGAGGACCTTTTAGAAAATTAGTACAAATACCAAATTAAAATTTGTTCGCCGTTTTACTTCAATGAAGCACCAATTAATTGGAAAAACTTTGTCAATAATAATTGTAATTATTTTATCCTATTAAAGGTGAATTTGAAAATCATTGCTCAATTAAAAACTAAAAAATAATATTAGCTCAAATCCTACCCATTTTCTAAAAGTTCCTCTGGATGACGGTTCAGTCGCTCCGTTAGTGTCGCGATCATGCCACCTTCGGTGTCATGATCGTGACATTCAATATAACTTTCTTGCGTCATCTAAAGGACCTTTCAGTAAATTAAAACAAATTCCAAATAAAATTTGTTCGCCGTTTTACTTCAATGAAGTACTATATTTGAAACGCTCATGTTATGTGAATACCGATTATCTCACAATGTCAACTAATTTAATAAAAGAACCGGCTTATATGAAATTGTTAAGCTCAATGCTAAAGCTCCGAATTAACAGTTTTGCTTAATTAATCAGAACGACCTTGAAAAAACTTTTCACAATTATTTTGCTACTGACTTTTTCTCAGGCGAAATCACAAGCACCGCCTTGGGAATGGGCAAGAACTA
>JAYURB010000035.1:0-2113 GCA_043756425.1 Bacteroidota bacterium | reverse complement strand
TGCCCCAGTGGTGCTCCCCAAATCAATATCCCGCCGTCTGAATTCAAAAATGCGCAAATAGTTTTAATTACATCACGAAGCTTTTTCTTGTCCCTGCTCTCTTTGGTAGTGCCCGGTTCATTTTTGTCAACGTAGGACTTGAATTCCATTATATTAGTTTCACGTCTTTCGGTTTCAAAATACTTTTTTATGTCCTGTTCTGTAAGGTCATGAATAGTCTTACCAAATATGTTTGAAGCTAATTCGTTGCTCATTGCTGTAAATTTTACATTAAACTCTAGCTTAAAATATTTAGTACAATTTATGCCTTTTAGAATAAGGCAAATCTAACGTTTTGTAGATTGTGCCTCTATAAACTACTTTGTGAGCGGGTTGAAGTTGGTGTGGGTTTTTGAATTTTACTAGTGAAGTAAAACCCGGCATACGCAGCAGCACCTTTCATTTTCCTGAGAACATGCTGAACAATATCACCTCCGCCATCAGCAACACCGAAGCTCTGCCCGGAATACAAAGCGGTGGCTTGTACCATCCGGGCGAACTAAAGAATGTGTAATTATCAACCAAAAATTTTTTTTGTACCTTGCTGAAAACAAGCCGACATGGACATTACCCAATTCATAGAAATTAACCCCAGAATAATGATGGGTAAGGCTGTCATCAGGGGAACCCGTATAACTGTAGAATTGATACTTGAAAAACTATCTGCAGGAGAAACGGTTGAGGCTATCATGGAAGCCCATCCTCAGATTTCAAAAGAACAAATACTGGCCGCATTGGCGTTTGCAGCGCAATCACTGAAAGGGGAAAATATTTATCCGGTTGCAGTATGAAATTTGTAGCTGATGAAGGAGTTGACAAACCCATAGTTATTGCTTTACGTGAAGCAGGATTTGACATTAATTATATTCTTGAAACACATCCCGGCACAGAGGATGATCTAATTCTACATCTTTCCAACTCGGAAAAAAGGATATTAATTACACAAGACAAGGATTTCGGTGAATTGGTTTTCAGACTCAAACAATCACATACTGGCATCATACTCATTCGCCTTGAAGGATATACTGCCGCAATTAAAGCGCAGATAGTTAAAGGCCTTCTTTTGTTACATTATGAAGAACTGTTAAATGCCTTCACTGTTATTCAGCCTAATGCCATTCGAATTCGGAAATAAAGCATTTTCAATTGCATTAAAGGGAATAAAATCCTTAGTTGATTGAATATAATAGGTGATGTAAAACTCGGAATACTAAGCCGTACCTTTCATTTTCCTGAGAACATGCTGAACAATATCACCTCCAGCATCAGCGACTCCGAAGCTCTGCCCGGACTATAAAGTAGTGGCCTGTACGATCCGGAAGAGTAAGGGGATGTATAATTCAAAGAAATCTGAGTAGAAAATAGAATGAAAAGTACCTACCCATGATCCAATACGGAGAAACGAATGATTGATGGGCCTTCCCCTGAAATGGAAATAGTTTATTCCTTTCGCGAAGTATCTAATTCAATTTTCTTTTGAATGGCTTTACTAAGCAAAGTATCTAGTGCGCTTCTGTTATAAAAAATACCTCTGACAATAACTGATTCGATATTTTTTATGGCGGAAATATTCTCCAGCGGATTGGAAGCCAGCAAAACAAGGTCGGCCCTTTTTCCTGCTGATACTGATCCAACCTCGTCATATTTTTTCATAAACTGCGCCCCGTTGATGGTGGCGGCCTGTAAAATATGAAGGGGCCTCATACCTGCCCGCTGAAAAAGTTCCAGCTCTTCAATTAAGGAGGCAGCCGGATAAACATACGTATTCAATGCGGCAGCATCACTTCCAGCCAATATTAATACACCAGCCTGCTGAAGAAGCGGAATTTGTTTTGCTATCAATTCATATTTATCCTTCCTGTCCTGCTTTTGCGCCGGTGTTTCATTAGCCATCCTGTCAATTCTCCACTGGTAATTGGAAACAAACCGCTTTGTCAGGTATTTTAAAAAATCATCCTGCTGATGATTGTTTTCATCCAAAAATGCCAATTGCCTGCCACCGATCAGGGTGGGAGTAACCGCCACATTCTTTTCGGCCAGCATTTTATACCCTTCGATAGCCTTTGCCTGGTCA
>JAYURB010000034.1:0-12303 GCA_043756425.1 Bacteroidota bacterium | reverse complement strand
AGGAATAACTGTTCCTGTAGGTATTTTATATTTATGAATATCATTTCCATCACTTAGCCACCAACCGGACATATCGATGCTGGTAGTACCATAATTATGTAATTCGATCCAATCTGAAGCATCCGTTGCAGAATCTGAATTGTAATTTAATTCAGAAACATTAATTTTTACAGTGGCAGCAGAACCTGTAAAGTATGCGGTGATTTGATCATTTCCTGTAAAATTTTTCGTAACAGTCTGGTTGGGATCGTTGGTCGGAATATTTATAGTTGATTTCCAATGATCAAATGTATACCCCGGATTTGGAATAGCAGTTATAGTTACCGGATTACCATCAAAGTAATCTCCTGTCCAAGGATACGTTGTTGGTGTAATAGTACTTATTTCAATTCTACCTGCATTGTTTGGATTAATTTTAAGTGTTAATGTTACTTTTTTAGTAAGAGCAAACTGCGTCTTAATATAATCCTTCATAATTGCAGGACGGGCATTTGCAAAGGTCATCATATCACTGATGAGTGTATTCCATGTAGAAACATTACTACCCCACTTTGCAAAATGTGCAGGCATGTCATAAGACATTGAGTCTCTGAAAGAGCGCATAACCTTATCCATGTTATTATATAGAAAAATGGTATTCATCAAATCGCAATATCTGTTAATGAAATCTCTCTTATACGTTGGGTTCTTAAGTACTGCATCAAAAATTTCTGAAGCAAAACTAAAAGCTACCGGATTACGAGCCATTTCAAGTCTGTTATCGGTTACGGATCCTTTAAATCCCATTCCAAAATCCAGATCGTAAACAAAATATCGCCACTTGCCAGTAGGAGTTTTAGGTCGCCACAATTGAATGTTATTAGTCCAAGGACCAATCCAGTCACCGTTATTGTAAAATGTTTCCATTGCAAAATAATCGGTAAAATTCTTTAGGTCCAGCTTCCTGTTAATATTATCATAATATGCCTGAGTAGCCGGATTTTGAGTAGTAGCATCATTATATAACTGCCAGAAAAGAACATCACTACCCTCCTGTATACCAATATAGCCACCTCCTTCTTTCAGATAATCAATTTCACTTTTGGCTAAGCCAAAATTATTCTTCATCCAGCTGCTTCCGTGATCTTCCGTAATACAGTATACCCCCCAGTAAGATCCGTTAAGATAAGCAACTGCAGGTTCAGCAGCCAAATAGCCGGTATTGGTCGGTTTCAATAATCGCTCTTCAAAAGCATCTCGGAAATGCACCTTATTCCAGTCAGTACCGGAGTTACGCAGAATGATACCGTCAACATTAGTAACATAGGGTTTATCACTATACATTGGATATGTAAAACTGTTAAGTCCTCTTCTATCACTCATCTTAATTTCAAAGCTCTTTTGAGCTTTTGCACGGGAATAATTTCCGTAAATTTTTATGTCAGCATCGAATTTAATTACCAGATTTTTGTTCTTGTCAAAATATTCAATTGACGCAGGTTTCTCCCAATCCTGCCAAAAGTTTGCTCCAAAATAAGGTGATGTAGCAGCAGCTCCGGGGCCTAAAACATATATTCCTGTATTGTAATCCCAAAGATTTAATGAATCAGTTGTTATTGCAAATGTTGGTAATTTCGTACTGGCTCCAATAAAATATGAATTAGTAGCTGTAATGCTTGGTAAATAACCACTGGCGAAAACTTTTGCCCTAACTGTTTTTGAAGTTGAAATAGTTAGTGAAGAAAAATATTGCGGACTTGTTGTTTTTGGTTCATTACCATTGGTAGTATACCGTATTACTCCTCCGGGAGTTGTGTTGGTTAATGTTAAAGTAATTGTATTAGAATAAAATCCTGCAGTTTTAGAAAAAATAGGAGCATTTGCATAGCCATTGTAGCAAGTAGAAGAACCATTGGAAGCATTCGGAGTTGGAGTTAGAAAATAACACCAGCTATTTGCACCATCAGGTTTTCTGCCATATGAATTATTATTCTGCATGGCTGAATATAATTTCTGATCGATAATTGTTCCTGCCGGATTGGTAACATAAATTTTTTCTCCTGAACGCGATAACTTAAAATTCGCACTGAAATAATCCTGCGGTGAAGTTAAAAACCAAGAAGGAATAGACATGAAATATGTCGAAGAATTCGATATTCCAAAGAACAAATAAGGAATTGAAGACATGTCTGTTCCGGTCGGTGTATTATTATGAGTTTCAATTGCCAAAACATTTGCATTATTGCCCGGTTTCAATAAAGACTTAAATAATCCACGAGGAAGATAAAATGAATCTATTGGTAAGCCCTGGTACCCAAGTGCCTCATGCGATGCGGTTGCAACATCATTCCACAAAGGCCTTACACCGGGAGTTCCCATATTTACCCTTGCAATTTCAACTCCATTTAAATAAGCTACAAATCCATCATCGTAATCCATCATTAAGATTGCTTTTGATATCACGGATGTATCTGAAATACTAAATCTTTTTCTCATCATTACGGATACTCCAACAGGAATAGTCGTTCCGTCATCACTATCTGAAAATCCCATTCCACCATTACCTGAAGACCAAGAAGCTTCATTGAAACTTAAATTTCTCCAGTTTGTATCCAGTGATGCACTTCCAGGTGCATACCTCAAGGTGCCATGCGCATCAACAGCCATTTCCCAATGATTCACTAATACACTATTGTTATTACCATTGACAAAAACTAAAATCCTGCCGCCGGAATTTAATGTGTAAGATGGAAATCTAAAAGAATAAAGTTTTGATGAGTCATCACTCAATCCGTAATTTGAAAGATTCAATGAACCACCAGATGAATTATAAAGTTCAATCCAATCGTCATATGCCCCACTCGAATTTTGAATGCCTGAAATATTCGACGGACAAATTTCATTAATTAATAATTGTGCACGTGCATTTACACTAAATAAAACAAATAAGACAATCGCCCATATTTGGGAACTTGAGTAATATTTCTTCATGTTCATATTAAATTATGTTGAAACCGGCTGAAAAACCTTTAAATGTTGGAGGCAAAGCTAATAAATTGAGGGGTATTTACAATGTATTTTTGATGAAAGGGTTAAATTTCTTGGTGAATAAGTTGTTAATAAAGCAGAAATCTGTCTTTATTTAATGCGATTTTAATAACAATAAAATGATTGTATTATATTGTATATCAAATAATTAAATAGTTTTTTAGAGAAAATTTTTATCGCAAATTATTCGCATTTGAAAAGCAAATAATTGTTGAAAAAATAATATTATTTTAATAATTATTAATAAAAAGAGGGTATAAGAAGCCTTCCGTAAGCCATATATACCGATGGTTTCAGCGGCATTAAACAGGAATTAATTTAAAAAATTAGATTCAATATTCTGATAATAATCCTGTGATAAATTAGTTTATTTCAAGACTATCCAATTCATCAACACTTACGGTAGGTGGTAAAATGTTCATTTTAATTTTTTTAAGTACTAATTGAGCAACTTTTTCTGCCTGCTCTTCACTAATAAACCCATTATTTCCGGCTCTTGCAGGGATATTGGGCTGATGAACATATACCCGCCCATCAACAATAATATCATAACCAAAACTGTTGGATTCATTATTCCTGAATATTCGTGTTTCAATTTTATTGCCTTTTTCAGATACCGGCTTGGAATTATTTTTACCTTCTACAATGCCTTCTATATTCTGAGATGTACCTTTTACTTTCGATAAAGAATCTATGGTATTATTAATAACAGCTTTTCCACTATCCAATACTTTTGGATTTAGGGCACTTTCAATTGCCTTATCTTTATTGCTTTGACAAGAGAATAATGTCACATGGATTAACAAAAAATATATTGCTGTATTGTATCGAATCATAAAAAACTTAAACATGTAATTAAATATTAATTGGGTTCTACTAATGTATATATTCTTCCTGCATTTTCCTTTTTCAGCCATTCCATCAGAGGCATAAAATACTCAAGCATGGCTCTTGCACTAAGGTCTTCTCCTGTTTTATCTTTTAAAAGTTTCCTCCAATCAACACTGCTTCCGGGCTTCATAATTTCACTAATAAATTTTCCGACATCCTTATTTCCAAAATAATTAGTTGCATGCTGATCCTGATGCAAAATATTCTTTGCAATAAAATCATGAACCTGAAAAAGAAGTATAAAGGATAAAGCATAGTCGTAATATTGAGCAGGATCATCGTTAATATGCGTTTTAGTAGCCGGATCACAGAAGTTATCTCTGTCTGATGGAGGAATGATACCCTGGTATTGCTTTGCCAGTTCCCACCAATGCTTATTCCACTGCTCTACTGGCAGATTATTCGCATACAAATCATGCTCAAACATGCTCATGGTTCCTGTGCTCCAGGGTATAAAAACAACATAATGCAATGCATCTTTTAATAACTGCTTAACATCATCCGACTGAGCATTTTTGTCAATCAGTCCTAATCCAACAGCAAAAGGTTTTTGATTGGCTGCTAGTCCCATCATGCTTCCCAATGCTTCATGATAAGCTCTATTAGCACCTTCACGCAACAAATATGGAACATCAGGATTGCTGTAACTCAAATAATAATAGATATGTCCGTACTCATGATGTACCGTTTCATACCAATGCGAATTAGGCACAATACTCATCAGCGAACGAACATCATTTTCCAGATTCATATGCCAGGCTGAAGCATGGGTGTTTTTCTTAAAGCCTGCATTTGAAGGGACAGGATAAAGGCTGGATTTTTCCCAGAAGGATACAGGAAGTTCAGGAAAACCAATTGACTTGTAAAAAATCTCTCCTTGCTTTGCAATCCATTCAGCCGATTTATTTTTTAATGCGCTATCAAGGTTTAGTCCGGATACGGAAACCATATCACTCCAATCCTGTCCCCAGCGATTGCTAAGCCAATGTGCAGGAATGAAATCAGGAACTGTGGCTGAACGATATTTTTTTGCAAGTTCATATCGCGCATAAGTATGCAATTCACTGTATAATGGAAAAAGTTCTTTGTTAAATTTTTTCAGAAGAGTCATCATTTCTTCTGTAGTCATTCCATAATCAGAGACCTGGTATGAAAAATAATCAGTATAACCCACTCCACTTACAACTTTATTGCGTAGATTCCTTAAATTGATAAGTCCGTTCTTTAATGCTATTCCAACTTCTTTACTTGCTTCCCAGGCTTTCTTGCGCAATGAAGTATCTACTGAAGAAGAAAGAATGGAATCAATATCGTTGGGAGTAACTTCTTTACCGTCCAGCATAAATTTGTATCCATAAAGATTCTCTGTTTGTGCAGTACCGGCTTTGATCAGGTCTTTAACGAGTGAGTCAGCGCTTTCAGGATTTCCGGCTGCCAGGTAGAGTATTTTTTTCAATTGCCTTATTTGCATTGACGAGAGTTCATTCTCCCATTTAAGAAAATCAGTTGCCCGAGTAACATTTTCTTTACTTCCGGTGAATTTGGCCATTGCTTCATCTGCTAATCCTGATGTATAAGCATTCGTGGTATCTCCCTCAACTATATGGGTATTTACTGCCCATTGTCCTTCACTGCTTACAGTATACAATTCACGATACTTTTTATTGTATTGATCAAGGTAATCCTGGACTTCTTTCAAATGAGCAGTTTTCTGATCCGTACACGAAAGAATAGCTGTCAAAATAAAAATAAATGATGCAGAATTTCTATAACTTAATTTCATAATTTGAAAGATTTCAAGCAACAAGTATAATTAATTTTTTTGCCTTTAATCACATCTTTAACATTGATTATGATAATCTTTTTTTTGTTTTCTTTGCATACCTTATTCTAGTGCACAAACAATCTATTTATTCTTAAGTATGGGGGATTAGCTCAGTTGGCTAGAGCGCTTGCATGGCATGCAAGAGGTCACCGGTTCGAATCCGGTATTCTCCACCCAATACAGTTTGAGTGCGGTACCGATAGTTATCGGCATTGAGTGTGATTGCAAAACTCACACTCCGTCCTTTATAATTTAGCCTAAAAACTTAACCCACACACTCACACTCACACTCACACTCACACTCACACTCACACACACAAACACAAACTCAAACTCACACTCAGTCTCAGTCTGAGACTCCCCCCCCCGTTGCCGTTAATTTTATTTTCTGTTAATGCAATGTCCTTTTTGTATCAAGACTTTGTCCTTCACCCATTTATGGGTGCTTTCTTTATTAATAAAGATAATTCCAATCAGTCTATTACTTTTACATGCAAATAATTGATATATAAAGTATGACCTTTTCATATTGGGAAAAAAATTCATTTATTAAAAACCCCGATGTTATCATCATTGGTTCAGGAATAGTAGGTCTGTTTGCTGCCCTTTTTCTTAAAAACAAATCTCCTAAACTTCACATTCTGGTTTTGGAAAGAGGTATACTACCTTACGGAGCAAGTACTAGAAATGCCGGTTTTGCATGCTATGGTAGTCCATCGGAATTGCTCGATGATCTGAAAAAAAATTCCGAAAATGATGTATTTGCTTTAGTTGAAAAGCGGTGGAAAGGATTGCTAAAAATGAGAGAAATACTGGGAGATGGTAATATTGGATACGAACCCTTCGGTGGTTATGAATTGTTTCCTGTCGGCAGTAATAATCAATTTGAAGAATGTTTGTCTAAATTAACCTATCTGAATAAGCACCTTCATTCCATTACGGAAAATAATGAAATCTATCATACTGCCGATGAATTAATTTCACTTTATGGATTCAAAAATGTAAAGCATATAATTCGAAATAAAGGAGAAGGTCAAATAGATACCGGAAAAATGATGCATACGCTTATCAGTCGTTGCCGCACTGCCGGTGTTGAAATTCTTAATGGAGTAAATGTAGACATATTGGAAGACTTAAAGGATGGAGTAAATGTTGGCATTTCAAATTTTTCTTCAAATAAAAAAGAAAATACAATTAAAACTAAACGGCTATTAATTTGCACCAATGGCTTTGCGAAAAGGTTTTTACCAAACGACGATATTATGCCTGCCAGAGCACAGGTTATAATTACTTCGCCTTTAAAAAATCTAAATATAAAGGGGAGTTTCCATTTTGATTGTGGTTTCTACTACTTTAGAAATGTTAATGATAGAATTCTCTTTGGGGGAGGCCGAAATCTTGACCTTAATAATGAATTTACAGAAGAGTTTGGGACAACAACCATAATTCAAAATCATCTGAATGAACTTCTTAAGTCTATGATTCTGCCTGATACTGAATATTCTATTGACATGCAATGGAGTGGAATTATGGGACTTGGCAGTAAAAAATCACCTATTATAAAAAAATCAGGTGAAAATATTTTTTGCGCAGTACGAATGGGTGGAATGGGCATTGCTATTGGAAGTCTTGTCGGTGAAGAAGCTGCCAATCTTGTTAAGGAAAGTTTGTAACAAATACATGTACTAAAGCGTCTTAATTAAATAAAATGTATACAATAAAATCTTTACAATTAAAATTATTCGAATATGTTATTTTCACATTTACTTTTACCTTTCACACAAATTAAAATTAAGTGCAGAAAATAAAATTATTTTTTTCTTTTTGTATTATTTTTTCTTTTCTGTTTGCATGTAATCCTGCACGACAAATCCCGCAGGGAAAATACCTGCTGGTCAACAGTAAGGTTTTAACGGATACGTTAATATTAGGGAAAGAAAGTTTTCTTCCTTTCATAAAACAAAAACCAAATCGAAAAATATTGGGGTTGTTTCGATTTCATTTGGGAGTTTACAACTTAGGAAGTTCAGGAAAGGATAAAAAATTTAACCGGTGGCTAAAAAGTATTGGTGAAGAACCGGTTGTACTTGATTCAGAATTAACGGAAAGGTCCAAACAACAACTCAACTTATATTTAAGTAAAAATGGTTTTTTCAATGCGCAAATATCCGACAGCGTAAAAACCCATAAAAAGAAAGCAACTGTAAATTATCATATTAAATACAATCAACCCTATGTATTGCGTAAAATAAATTACTCTACAGTTGACACAGGTATTATTAAATACATCAATTATTACCAGGAGAGCTCTTTATTGCATAAAGGCGAAAGGTACAATGAGGAAGTTTTTGAAAAAGAAAGAGAAAGAATAGTAGTCGACCTAAAAGACAGGGGATATTATTTTTTCAATAGAAACTATATAACTTTTCAAGTCGATACTTCGCTGAAAAACCACGAGGCAGATGTTTATATGTACATCAATAGGATCAATGAAAACCTGACTCCCAACTACGCTGAATATGAAGTCATGAAAGATCATCAATCGTACCGTTTGCGAAAAATCTTTATTCAGACAGATTATAATCCTAAAAATCCCGGCCTTTCCATACCAAAGGACACTTTATTTTACAACGGTTACTATTTTCTTTCCATGGGAGAAAAAAGAGTGCTTCGAGAAAACGTATTGTTAAGAAATTTATTTATTAAAGAAGGAGATACCTATTTGCAAAGGGATCTTGATTATACTTATAAAAAGCTGCAGGAATTGAATATTTTCAAGTTCGTGAATTTTAACTTTTCAGAGGTTCCGCGCGATTCCGGCCAGAACGAATACCTTTTAGATCTAAAGATTCAGCTTACTCCTATGGAAAAACAGGATTATACTACTGAATCAGAAGCAACTAATAGCGGAGGTAACATTGGTATTGCGGGTAGCTTTGGATATAGAAATAAAAACACTTTCCGTGGTGCTGAAGTGCTTGCCGTTAAACTAAAAGGCGGACTGGAAGCCATACCGAATTTTAACAGTGTAGAAGAAACAAAAAGGCTCTATTTCTTTAACACCTATGAAATTGGTCCTGAAATTTCTCTAAACTTTAAAAAGTTTTTACTGCCGGCTTTTTTGGAAAGAAAAACGTCTCGTTATGCGAACCCAAAAACCAATATAAATTTAGGTTTTAATAAACAGGCGAGACCGGATTATACCCGATCCATTTCAAATTTTGGACTTAGCTATAACTGGACTCCAACTCGAAAGCAGCAAATCATCTTCTATCCTATTGATATCAATTCCGTAAAAGTAACTCTGTCGCCTGAATTTAAAAGCAAGCTGGAAACACTGAGCGATCCCAGATTGCTCTATACATACGATACACATATTATTTCCTCCACGCATGCATCCTGGATCTATAATAACCAAAAAACAGGAACTATTAATAATTTTATTTTTTTAAGAATTACAGGAGAAGTTTCAGCAAAAATATTTAAAGAAAGTCTTAACCCTTCTCAATTTGTTAAGAGTGACTTTGACATAAGTTATCATCACTATATTAATTCGTTTAACAATGTTGTATACCGCTTGGCTGCCGGGTACGGACTCCCCTATGGAACTTCAGGATCCCTGCCATTTGAAAAAAGTTTCTTCGGAGGCGGAGCGAACAGTATACGTGCCTGGAATACAAGAACACTCGGACCGGGTTCTTACAAAAAAGACATCAATATCGAGCAAAGCGGCGATATAAAAATTGAAACTAATATCGAATTTCGTTCTGAACTTTTTACTTTCCCTAATGGAATGATTCTGGAGGGTGCAACTTTTGTGGATGCAGGAAATATTTGGACCAGGAATAAAGTTGTTGGTCGTCCGGGAGGAGAATTTACAAAAGACTTTATTGGCCAAATGGGAATTGGTGGCGGTGTCGGTATGCGTTTTAATTTTTCATTCTTCATTCTTCGACTGGATGCCGCACTAAAATTAAGAGATCCCTCTTTGGATGTAAATGAACGCTGGGTTTACCCGAATCAAAAATTTGGATTAAAGGATTTTACCTGGAATCTTGCTATTGGTTATCCTTTCTGATGCCATTATTAATTTCTTTTGTTGAAAAAACTAAAAAACCAAAAGCAATAATTCTGCTTCAACTTGTAAATTCTTTTTAGCTTTGCCCTTCATAAAAAAACATAATACATGACAAATAAAATTGCTGAATTGCTTGGATCAGGTGCCGATGCGCTTTTAAATCATACTTGTAAGACCATTCGGAAAGATCAAATTCATCTTCCGGGTTCTGATTATATTGACCGTATTTTTTCACTTACCAATCGCAACAATCAGGTATTGAAAAACCTGAATCACCTTTATAATCACGGACGCCTTTCCGGAACAGGCTATCTTTCTATTCTTCCTGTTGATCAGGGAATAGAGCATTCTGCCGGAGCATCCTTCGCTCCAAATCCTGCTTATTTTGATCCTGAAAATATTGTAAAGTTAGCTATTGAAGGTGGTTGCAATGCTGTAGCGTCTACTTTTGGTGTATTGGGTGCTGTATCGCGTAAATACGCACATAAAATTCCTTTTATTGTTAAAATTAATCACAATGAGTTTTTGACCTATCCGAATAAATTTGATCAAATCATGTTTGGAAAAGTTAAAGACGCCTGGAATATGGGAGCATCAGCTATAGGAGCTACCATTTATTTTGGTTCTGATGAATCATCCCGCCAAATTCAGGAAGTTGCCAAAGCATTTGACTATGCGCATGAACTGGGAATGGCAACTATTCTTTGGTGTTATCTTCGTAACAGTGGATTTAAAAAAGATGGAATAGATTACCACACCTCTGCAGACCTTACAGGACAAGCCAATCATCTTGGAGTAACTATACAGGCTGACATTATCAAACAAAAATTACCAACCAATAACGGAGGATACACTGCATTGAACTTTGGAAAAACTCATCCTAAAGTTTACAGTGAGCTAAGTACGGATCATCCAATTGACCTTTGCCGTTATCAGGTTGCCAACTGTTATATGGGACGCATTGGTTTGATAAATTCAGGCGGAGAATCGAAAGGTGCGAGTGATTTATCAGAGGCAGTGACAACAGCAGTAATCAATAAAAGAGCCGGTGGACAAGGATTAATATCAGGGCGCAAAGCATTTCAGAAACCAATTAAAGACGGAATTGATTTACTCAATACAATTCAGGAAGTTTATTTGTCCAAAGAAATAACAGTGGCTTAATTCAACCTAAGCTTTGTAGATTTGCAATATCAAAAAAATATAACCTAACTTTCTCACAAAATTATTACTCGAATTAATGTCCTGGTTCAAACGCATAAAGGAAGGAATTACCACTTCCACCAAAGAAAAAAAGGAAACGCCCGAAGGACTTTGGCATAAATGTCATTCATGCAAGCACATTGTTCCTTCCAAGGATCATGTTTTGCGCATGTATGTTTGTGAACAATGCGGATATCATGACAGAATAAGTTCACAGGCTTATTTTGAAATTCTCTTGGATGACGATGGCCAGGCAGTTGAACTGAATCCATTATTAAGTTCCGACGATCCCTTACACTTTACCGATACGAAAAAATATACTGACAGGATTAAAGAAACACAACAGAAAACAGAATTGGTAGACGCTATTCGCACCGTTGCCGGAAGAGTAAACGGACATGGAATTGTTATAGCCTGCATGGATTTTACTTTTATTGGCGGATCAATGGGCTCTGTTGTTGGAGAAAAAATTTCCCGGGCAATCGATTATTGCATTAAAAACAAATTACCATTGATGGTCATTTCAAAATCAGGTGGCGCTCGAATGATGGAAGCCGCTTTTTCCCTGATGCAAATGGCAAAAACTTCCGCTAAACTTACACGCTTAGCGGATGCCGGTCTACCTTACATTTCATTACTTACCGATCCAACAACAGGAGGCGTAACAGCTTCTTATGCCATGCTAGGCGATTTGAATATTTCTGAACCCGGCGCTTTAATCGGTTTTGCCGGTCCAAGAGTTGTAAAAGAGACAATAGGCAAAGATCTTCCAAAAGGTTTTCAAACCGCTGAATTTGTTCTTGAACATGGTTTTTTGGACTTTATAGTTGACCGCCGCGAACTAAAAAATCGTATTTCACAGGTTTTAAGGCTTTTAAATTAGTTTTTTTATAAAAAAACGCCTTAATTATCCCCTAAATTTCATTATTAGCTAATTTACTAATTACCAAATTAGCTTATTAAAAAATAGTTTTTTTATCGAAAAATTTTGTACCTTCGCCCCTCAATTTTAAAGAATTATATTAAAATGTTATCAAAAGAGGCCAAAAAAGCTATATTCAAAAAGATGGGTGGTTCTGAAACAAATACAGGATCAGCTGAAGGACAAATTGCAATGTTTTCTGAGCGTATTAGTTTCATGACCGGTCACTTGCAGAAGTCTAAAAAAGATTACTCAACACAACGTTCACTTATCAGACTTGTAGGAAAGCGCCGCAGTCTGTTAGATTATCTTCAGATGAAAGATATCGAACGCTATCGTAAAATAATCAGCGATTTA
>JAYURB010000033.1:0-12312 GCA_043756425.1 Bacteroidota bacterium | reverse complement strand
AAAGTTATTTCCGGAAAATCATAGAAGACGGTCTGTCCAAGCTCGAACTTGGCAGTAACCCCGTACAACTATATGAACCGATACGCTATATGATCAGTCTTGGAGGTAAAAGGATGCGTCCGGTTATCTTATTGATGAGCAATGAACTTTTTGGCGGCAATACTGAAGAAGCGTTGCAACCTGCTCTTGGCATTGAAGTTTTTCACAACTTCACGCTTATGCACGACGACATCATGGACAAGGCTCCCCTTCGCCGCTCACGGGAAACCGTTCATAAAAAATGGAATTCAAACATCGCTATTCTTTCCGGTGATGCCATGTTTGTACTTTCCTGTAAACTCTTGATGAATGTGGACAATGAATTTACAGGAAAAGTAATGGATAGCTTTCTGCAAACAGCATTACATGTTTGTGAAGGCCAGCAAATGGATATGGATTTTGAAAACGATGATTCCATAACCATTGATGATTATTTTACCATGAACACTCTGAAGACTGCTTCATTACTTGGGTGTTCCTGCTCTATAGGAGCTCTATGCGCAGGTGCTTCCAATGACGACTCTTTACACATGTATGCCTTCGGCAAAAATCTGGGTATTGCTTTTCAATTGCACGACGACATTCTCGATGTTTACGGCGATGCCGACAAATTTGGCAAACAGGTTGGTGGTGACATTTTAGCAAATAAAAAAACTTATCTACTGCTTAAAGCACTTCAAACTGCCGAGGGAAAAACAAAGTCCGAATTAAAGCAATGGCTTAATCCCGCAGAACATAATCCGGCAAAAAAAATTAAGGCAATTGTTTCCATATTCGAAAAACTTGACGTTAAAAAAACCGCACTGGAGAAAAAAGATTATTATTTCAATCTGGCTTTGAGTGAATTGGAAAAAGCGGGTGCTGAAACATCACGCAAAGAGGCTATCCTTAGTCTGGCGAAACAATTAATGAATCGCGAAAGTTGATTTCACACTACAACTCAAAACATAAAGCATAAAAAAACTCCGCAACCTTTTCTGTTGTGAAAAATTTCATTTCAGGCAAAGATTGCGGAGCTATTAAAATAAATTCCTTATTCTATAACTACAGGGTAAGAAGTAGCTTTTTGTCCATTTACATTTACCTGAACAAAATAGTAACCGCTTTCTAATTTCAATCCGGTATTTTGAATCAGATTAGTTCCCGCAGGCATTGTTTGATCGAGAACAGAAGCAACTTTCTGTCCGACAACATCCATAACTTCAATAATAACATGGGAGCTTTTCTTTAGTTCAAAAGAAAGGAACCAATTTCCTGCATTAGGATTAGGGAATAATCTTCCGGCTGCAAAATCTTGATTAACATTCTTAATACCATTAGCTGTATTCACATATAGTAAGAGTGTTTGATCAGTAGTATATGTGCTTAAATTATGAAATTCATATCCACGGAAAGCTAAAACATAAGGCAATGCTCTCGCTTGCGATTGTAATGGAGTCCAGTTGAACAAACCTGTAACTGATCCCGGAGAATTGTTAGTTATAGTCCATAGAGCAGGGTTATTAGAAAGTATCATTGGCTCACCTTGTACACTAAGAGCAAGGGGATCATTATCTAAATCGGTTATGTTAAGGGTAAGATTGAAAGGAACATTCAGAGCAATGCTCATTGCGTAATTTCCCTGACCATCCTGAGGCCAACCGCCATTATCAAAGACAATTGAATGCCAGTTAGAAGTGTCATCAACAACTATTATTTGCATATCTCTTCTGATCTCACCGATTTTTAATCCACCTCTGTATTCTTCAACTCGGAAAGAAGCTTCCCAGAATCCATTGGAGTCAGGCATCCAGGTAAGTTCTCCCGTCAGTGGGTTTAATGTAAAAGGATTCAATGGATCTGCGTGTGGAAGCGTATAACCTGCAACTGTATCACCGTTAAAACTCAATGGAGTTTCCATAACCCATGCTAGTGAATCGCCATCAGCATCAAAAGGAAGCGGGTTATACTGGAATAAAGAAAATTTCTGAGCAAGAGTTATAGGAGGATTCAGAAATTCAGGAGTAGAATTCGGTACAACATTGTCAACGGTAACTTCCGTCTTAAAAAACATTGATTCACTTAATGGATTAGCCATGTTAAGAATTGCACCGTTCCTGCAGCAATCTTCCCAGGAAACTTTGTATTGACCTGAAGCAGGAAAAACAATTGTATCGATATACTGATACACCTCAACGCGATTAAAAAATGGATTCATTCCCGTATGAGGCACATTATACGTTGTATCATATGCAGAATTTATGTCCTGCACATGAAAACCTGCAGTAGCATACATAGGAATACCAACTGAATCACGGTAAGCCGTCAAAGTAACTTCATAAGATAAACCATTTAACTGTCGGGCCGTAATTTGCCCTCCCATTAAATGTGTTGCAGATAGCTGCAATGCAAACAGGGAAAAGATTCCTGATACGAGTAAGATTTTTTTCATAAATTCAGATTTAGGGGGGTTAGATTCAATTTGTTATATCAAATGTAATTGGATAATTTGACTTTTCATAGAAATAAAAATTGCTTTTTTGGGAAAATTTTACTGTTTTCTTTAAAAAATTTATTATTCAGTCGAAAAAAAAATCTATAAAAGTTCTTTATGAAAACAGGGGTCAAAAAAAAACTCCGTTAAATAAACGGAGTTTTTAAATTTATTTTTCTGAAAATAATTATTCTTCTCTCAGTATCTGAACCCAACCCTTATAATCTTTCTCAACAGAGGATACAACATAGAAATAAACATCTGCTTTCAATCCATATGCATCCCAGTCATTTCTATAATAATCGCTTTGGTATACAAGCATACCCCATCGGTCAAACATCTTAACTCCTGTATTTGGGGTGAGGTTTCTGATAACGAAATAATCATTAACACCCGGACTTGATGGATAAGGGGTAAAGATATTTGGAATGATCAGAGGAGAAAAATCGACAACGAGATAATCGCTGGCTGCAGAACATGTTCCTGTTGTAGTAACTGTAATTACAATTGAATCGCGGTTAAAATCTTCCTTAGAAGGCATATACGTTGCATTCAGCGAAGTGTCCGTAGGGGCAAACGTTCCATTACCGGAAGAAGTCCAAATAAGTCCTTGAACATTTATGGTGGAAGGATTTAAAGGCAGCATTACACCGGGGCCTGCTCCTATGGTTAAAGTAGTATCGCTTCCAGCCGTAATATATGGATGCTGACGAATAAGAACAACCAGTGTATCAGTTAAATTCAAACATGCTCCTGTCGTGGTCAGATATAGAGTTGCAGATCCACTCGTAGAATCTTGTTGTCCGGGTTCATAGGTAACCGATGTTGAAGAATTGTTTGGCTGAAAAATTCCATCACCGTCGGTTGACCATATAAGTCCTCCGGCATTCTGCTGAGAACCGCTTAGGATAATTGGTGTTCCTGTACAAACATCCTGATCCGGACCGGCAGTTGGAATTCCCGGTGGAATTACACTAACTCCAATAGAAGAATAAGTAGTGCAATTATATGTATTGGTAACAGCAACAATATAGGTTGTAGTAACCAGCGGACGAATTGCAATGATCGGACTTGGAATTCCTCCCGGAGTCCAAATGTATAGATCCGTTAAACCTGCAGTTGCGCGAACACTGTCAATGGAACCATAACATATTGGCGCTACGGGACCCGTAACAGTTACAACGGGAGATGGTACTACATAGATAACTAAACGGGCAGTATCATTCAAACAGGGAGGATTTGAAGCGACCATATAAAGATGGACATAACCAGTGTCCGAAATCAAAGGTGTATAGACAGGAGAAGTAATTAATGAATCCGACAAGCTTCCATTTCCATCGTGATGCCATACGATATTAGAAGTATTCGCACTGGCAACAATTTGATACGTTCCATTGTTACATATTATAGCTGAATCGACAGGAAGTAATATTTGCGGATGCTGATTAATAGTTACAGAGATGCCTGTTGTATCACTACTACAATTATACTGGTTGGTTTCAAAAATGGTGATTTGTCCGGAAGTATTTGCACCCCAGGTTACCAATAAAGAATCAGTTGCTGCATTAAGGGTGTCCTGGGAATTATTCAATACATCCCATGTATAAAATGAGCCTGCAGTAGCAGAAACAGTATAAATTTCAGGAATGTTATCACATACAAGTGTGTTACCAATAATTGTAACAGGTAAAGGACGCGGGTTAATGGTTACATTATATAATGATGTTGGCCCCGTACAATTTGCAGCCGTAACTTCATAAACAGTTAAGGTTCCCGGTCCGGCAGGTCCCCATTGAAGTGTATTAACGGCACCTGTAGATGCACCTAAAAAGCTGCCCCCAGATATGGACCAATAATATGTTGAACCGGCCGTAATATTCACAAAATAGGTTTCAACAACATCGCTGCAAACTACAGCGGGTCCGGTAACCGTCGGCGCAGCGGGCAAAGGATTAACCACAACATTCATTACCTGTTGTATTCCGGCACATCCATAAATATTTGTATCAATTACAGTTATTGTTTCAAGTCCATTAGTATTCCAATATACAAGAATGCTATCGGTTCCCTGTCCACCGAGAATGGTGCCGCCCGTAATATTCCATGTATAATTGCCGTTTGGAGGAGTAACGACATAATAGAATGTGTCGTTTTCACAAACGGTTGTTTGACCGGATATTGGACCGGTATTGGGAACAGGGTTTACGGTAACCACAACCGATTTAGTAGCAACACAACTTCCAATAGTTCCTGTAACAGTATAAGTATAAGGAGAACTGACGGCAGTTAGGTTGTTAAATACTAAGGTAGGAATGGTATCTCCTGTACTCCATAAAAATGAATTCGCACCGGATACGGTTAATGTTGCTACACCACCCTCACAAAAAGTTGTATCGTTGGATAATGATAGAACAACACCGCTTACGACAGTTACCGTTGAAGTAAGATTGGTAGTACATGTTGTTACAGAATCATAAACAGAAACAACAAAGGTATCGACAGCAGGTCCACAGGCAGCTAAATCAAACAATTGAGTAGAAGTAGAAGAATCTGCAATAATTGCAGGATTGACACAAGCCGGTATCATAGTCCATATATAAGAAGATGCGGAAGAAGCGCCTGTAACAGTAACGGTTGACACGCGAATAATATCTGATGTACAAATGAATGGTGGATTTGAGCTTATGACAGGTTCTGTAAATACATTAACTGTATCCGTTGCCATGGAATCACAACCGGCGGTATTCATAACGGTCAGATAAAAAATCGTCGGTGTATTAATATTGGCAGTCGAATCCAATGCTGTTGAATCTGCATAAACCGTTGCAGGATTATCACTACTCCATATATAAGTTGTACCCAGTAATACATCACTTCCTGTACCATCCAATTGAACCAGGGTTGGAACACCAATACAAATATAAGGTGGTGTGACATTGGCCTGAACCGCCGGGCGTGGCGTTGCAAGAACTACTGTGGATGCAGAGGTGGCACAGGTTGTTATTAAATCTGTTACCGTTAACATAATGGTATCTGTATCACAAATATTCGCAAGGGTAACTAAACTTCCCGGCGAAGTAATTGGACTGCCCAAAGTACTTGTCCATAAATATGACATACCTGCCGTGCTTCCCACACCATCAAGAGTCACATTTGCGCAACCACAATAAGGAGCAATTGGACTTACAACAGCCACAGGATTTCCATATACTATAAGAGTATCCTTAATTGTTTGCGTACATGTTCCGGCTGTACCTGTAATTGTAAAAACAGTAGTTGAAGGTGGAGAAACTATCTGGGAAGCTGCAGTTGGATTGGATAATGCATAAGCCGGAGAAGGAGACCAAACATAAGAAACTGCTCCTGAAACATTTAATGTTACGGAATCTCCATCACACATTTGTGAAGGACCGGTAACACCCATATTAAGTCCGGGAGTAATATTAAAAGATGTAGAAACGGTATCGTCACATCCGGTTAAGGCATCATTTACGATAACCTTGAAATTATAAGTACCTATAATAGGAGGAAAGTCAACAGTTATGCTTGAAGAATCAGGAGAGGCTCCAGTAATTAAGGAATAATCAGTCGACAACCTCCAGGAATACGAAGACCCTGCATTCGGTCCGTTTACGGTAAACGTATTTTGAAGACTAGGCAGTGTTGTACAAAAAGAAGGATTAGCAGAAGAAATTGTTGGCTGAGGATATTGGGTTAAAAGAATACAATCTGAAAGAGAAGGACAGTCATTCGAATCTTTTACGACAACACAATAGGTCTTATTATTTGTATTAAAGGTAAACGGATTGTAAATGGTATCCTTGTTTAATCCTAAAGAAGGGGTCCATTTATATGTATAAGGAGGATAACCGCCGGAAGGAACAGCATTTAATTGAGCGGTATCGTTTCTACATACCGTTAGAAAACCACCTGCAAAAACAGATGGTCTCGGATGAACTATTACATCTTTTGTAGTATCAGCCGTACATCCATGCACGTCGATGATAGAAACCTGATAAGTATAAGGTCCGCCCGGTATTAAATTCGTTATATTGGTTGAAGCACAATTTGTACAGGAAAAAGTTCCTACTCCTGTCCAAGTATACGTAATGGGAGCAACAGCATAGGTAAGTGCAGTTCCTAATGTAAGTGTCTGGCCTTCACACGATTCGCTAGGACCTGTAATATTAGCAATTGGTTTTGGAAGTATTGTAATAACCTTAAATACTGTATCAGGTCCACATGTTCCATGCGCTATTAGTCTGACATTATAGGTATTAGGGGGTCCAATAAACAAATGAGAAACCGAAGAACCTGTTGCATAATTGGAAGCTCCGGACGCAGTATCAGCAAAATCCCATTCCCATAATATTACATTAGGGTTAACAAAAGGAGGAGTTGGCAAAACAGAAGCGGCTGCAGTGAAATTAATCGGAGTTCCAACGCAAGTAATTGAAGGAACAGCGGTAATTGTCGGAACCAGGTTTTGAGACACTACATCCTGACTATTAATTTTACATCCGCACTCTTTATTACAAACACGAAGGTTAATGGTATTTACAGCAGCAGCAGAAAAGGTTACGGTAGTATCAAAGCCTGTAGCTTTAACATACGCTCCGCTGCCGATTTTCCATTCAAAAGTAATATTATTTCCCCCATGTAAAACCGTCTGGCTGTCCAATACCGTTGTTAATGGAATGCAACCGGAATAAGGATTTACATCAAAATCAGTAGCAGGTCTTGCCACAATCGCATCGTTGGGAGTTGTTGCAGTAATATTGAATGCTTCCTGGTTTCCTGCATTTCCATCAACCATGACATAATAGGTTACACCGGCAACAACAGCAAAAGAAACACTCATTGATCCGGCGGTTGCACTGCTACCACTGGCACATTGGCCGATGGTGGTAAGGGATCCACAGGCTCCTGTGTAAACCTCCATGTCCAAACCGGGATTATTATCAATTCCGGTTACCGTAATGGTGGTATTTCCATTATTAATAGCTAACAATGTAAACCAGACGCTATTGTTAACAACTCCATCTCCACAGCTTAAAACAGGATCGCTTGCATTGGTTGTTGCGGCTATTGTAGTTCTGGCTAAAGTACTACTTGCACACAACGATGAAGCTGTTAAACACGTGTCCTGTGCGCTTGCGCTAATCGCCAGTACAAAAAGAAAGCAGGTAAAATAAATTATACGTTGAGTCACTTTTTTTATTTTTAAGCATCCAAGATAAGTTGAAGTGGTTAATTTATTTTCTTAGTTCAAAGTAAATTATTAACAAGAGATTGCCAATTATTTTAAAAGGAATTACTTTAAAAAGAGGCTTTAATGTATTCGCGAGTAGATTTTTTTTATTATATGGAACATTCTTTCAAAATAAAAATAACCTAATTAAACTATATTAAATCTATCGGTATCGGTTTTAAAATTTGCATCTTTGTTATTAATGAATATCAACCTGCGCGATCTTATTAATTTATTCTCCAAATTATCCGTTCGGCGAATTATTAATTTGATAAAGGTTATAAGTGGATATTACTTATCTAAACTTTCACACACTCCTATTGTATTCGGCTATCCATCCTCCATTTCTGTTGAACCGACAACATCCTGCAATCTGCGGTGTCCGGAATGCCCCAGCGGACTTAGATCCTTTACCAGACCAACCGGTATGCTCGATAAAAACTTTTTTAGAAGTGTTACGGATCAACTCCACAAGAATGTGCTATACATGATTTTTTATTTTCAAGGTGAACCATTCCTCAACACTGATTTTTTAGAAATGATACGGTATGCATCTTTACGAAAGATTTATACAGCCACTTCTACCAATGCGCATTATCTGGATGACGATACTGCACGCAAGACTGTAGAAAGCGGACTCGACAGACTTATTATCTCCATCGATGGTACAACACAAGATGTTTACAGTCAATACCGCATTGGAGGCTCCCTTGAAAAAGTTATAGCGGGTACAAAAAACATCGTTTCATGGAAAAAAAAGCTTAACTCCAGTCGTCCTTACGTGGTTTTCCAGTTTTTAGTGGTTCATCCAAATGAACACCAGATTGAAGATGCAAAAAAGCTGGCCAAAGAAATTGGAGTTGATAGTATTGCTTTTAAGACTGCTCAGGTTTATGATTTTAAAAATGGCAATGCATTGATTCCTATACAAGAAAAATATTCCAGGTACAAAAAAAATATACTCGGGCAGTATGTTCTTAAAAACAAGCTGCTTAACCATTGCTGGAAATTGTGGCAAACTTCCGTAATAACGTGGGACGGCAAAATGGTTCCCTGCTGTTTTGATAAGGATGCAAAATACAGCATGGGGAATCTGAATGAAAATAGTTTCAGCTCCATATGGAAAAGCGAATCGTATAACAAATTCAGAAAATCAGTCTTAACAAGCCGAAAAGAAAACGACATTTGTTCCAATTGCTCAGAAGGAACAAAGGTCTGGTCCTAAATTAAAAATTTTTATTTCATTATCCGATGTCAACGCTTTCAATAAAAAAAAATTTCGTTTTCAGTAACCACGAGGCCCCTGTTTATGCTCTTGAACCGTTTTATGAAGAAGGGTTTTTTTCCGGCGGTGGCGATAAGATAATTAGTTTACGAGGGCTTCTTAAAGATTCTGAAAACAAAGGAATTGTTAATACAGGAACCACTATTTATTCTCTTAAATTTCTTCCCGGGAAAAATATATTACTTGCGGGAGTTTCCGGCGGCGGAATGCATGTAGTTGATCTGGCTGAGAAAAAAGAAATACACTTTCTATTGTTTCATCAAAAAGGAATTTATTCAATACAATATTCTTTAGTGAATGATCTTATATTAACAACAGGCGGCGACGGAAAAATTGCTTTCTGGTCGGCAAAAGATTTTTCTTTTATTAAATCTCTAACCTTATGCTCCGAAAAGATCAGGTCTGTTGCTTTCAATAAAGCTGAAAATATTGCTGCCGTTGGATGCGGTGATGGTACCATACGGATAATACGTTTAGAAACTCTTGATGAGATTCATTCTTTCATAGCGCATTCGTCATCTGTCAATGCTGTTTCTTTTCATCCGGAACAGGATGTTTTATTAAGTGCAAGCCGAGATGCTCATTTAAATTTCTGGACATCAAATGATTTCAAGCTTATTTTAACAATTCCGGCACATAATTATGCCATTTATTCAATAGACTTTTCTCCGGATAATTCATTTTTTGCTACAGCAAGCAGAGATAGAACTGTGAAAATCTGGGAAAGCAAAGATTTAAATTTTCTTTATAGAATTGATGCAGAAAAAAACGAAGGCCATAAACACAGTGTAAATAAAATTATCTGGATGAAGGATAATTTACTTTCAGCAAGTGATGACAGAAGCATTATTAGTTGGAAAATTGAAAAAACTTTGTAAACCCGAGACATTTTTAACACACATTGCAGCTTACACCCCCTGCAGTGTTAAATTTTGATACAAGTTATCATAAAAAAGGGTGGTGAAAACTCTGAACACCTTGATTTTATTGAAGTCATTTTCTTGAAAGTGATTTGCAGTCCCACCGGCTTTTTGGATAACCGGAAAAAGTTAAAGAAGGAAAATATCTATTGAAAAATTTGTAGTCCCCCCTAGGCCAACCGGCATCAGCCAAAACCCAATTGCAGCCAATAGTTTGTCGCCTTAAACTGTAATGTGAGTTAATAAAAAATGAGGTTATATGGTTGTGATTTGGGGGATAACTGTTCTACTTAGGTATTAAGGTTTTACTTTCAATGAAATTGATATACTAGTGGGATAAAGGATTTGGTATGAGTAATAGCAGTAGTTAGTTTATTTATTCTATGCCTCCTACTGTTAATAATTTTAATCCCGCACAGCCAGCAACCTCATAACCTTCGTAGAAAAAGGAGATTCTCATATACCAAAACCTTATTACCTCATTTAGGTTACTTGGTGATTTTTTATAATTGAATTAAAACAAAAAATAATTAATAAAAAATGAGGTAATAAGGTTGTGCTTCCTAGGGTGTATAATTTTCTACGAAGGTAATAAGATTTTACAATCTAAAGAATTGAAAATATAATGGGATAAAGGAAACGGCATGAGTTATACCTGTCAATTATCTACCTATTATAAATACCAAAGCAGATATTAACAATACTAACAGTCCTCTATAAGAATATTCCCTTTATAAGGAATGTGAATTCATACTCCTTGTAAAAAATACAATTACTTAATAACAAATTTTTCAGTTTTACTTTGGGAAGACTGAAGGTCTGAATATCGTATTGAATAAATTCCGGAAACCCAATTTGAAAAGTCAATATCAACATCGTAATTAATTATTTTATCGAACAGATTTCTTCCTAAATTATCGTAGATGGTTACGTTGCATTTTTCCATATTGGTTTTAATGGAACCAACGTTTGCTATGGGATTGGGAGTAATTGAAAATTTAATTTCCGGTGTTTGTGTGCCCTGAGGTTTTACATCGGGGATCGGCCGGGATAATCTCATTTCATTACCTGAACATTGAGATAATTCCTCCTGTATCATACCCAAGTCAATCGAACCGTTTATTATTTCATTTTCGATTTCTATTACACAAATAAAATTATCGATTTCGGCATAATCGGAGTCGCTTGCCCATCCATGAACAGAATTTAATTGAGTTAAGGCCAGATCTCTTCTACCTGCTATTCGGAATGCCTGGGCTTTATCCATACTGTATAAAAACCTGCGATCATAATTATCCTCAAGAATACTTTGGTTAATATACTTATCGATAACATTGATTACTTTCTGCATTTCATCGCATAGTAATGTAGAATTCTCTGACTCCAGAATTTGTTTTTTGAGAAAAGCATAGCCAACGGATTCCATTAACTTTAAATAATCAAAATTGAGAATCAATCGTTCACGATCGTCAGGATTAGCATAATCTTCCAGTAATATCTGGGATAATAAGTCGATTCCTCTTCGGTAATTTAAAGAATCAGTGGAATTAATCATTGCCATTGAAACAAGCGAAGCAACATTCAGACTTCTGTTAATGAAATCGTCGGTATTAATTACATCGCAGTATGGACAATATTGAAGTGCTTCAAGCCAATTATCGCAAGGGGGTTGAGGACAAGGAGGAATTGCTTGTCCACAGGGCGTGGAGTAATTTAAGTAGTATGGATCGTCAATCGTTAATGGATTCCCGTTCAAATCGACAATATTATAATCGTTGCTGCTAAAAGTTCCGGATAAATTCCAGCGGTTTGCAAAAGCCTGCATGGGGAAAGGGCCGCCACCGAATAGAAATGACCCGTTGACAGTACTGTTATTGTTTATTCCAGTTGGAGATAAATCATTGTATCCCTTTTTTAAATAAAGATAATTTGCCTTTGCGGTTTGGATGGTATAATTATTTTGCACGGATGTAACATAGGACGCCTGGGGCTGATTAATAACGTCATCCATCAATAATGTCCCGCCCTTTCTGATAACAAATCCGGAATTATTAAAGGATACTGTTCCGCAAATAACGGAAAGAGGGGATGCGTCGATTCTTGCTCCGATTACATTGTGATTGATGTGAGGGTTGTTTAAAGTGAAGCTTGCAGATGAATAGCTGTGCCACGAAAGTCCGTGCGTATTGTAATCATCATTTCCTCCATCATATCTGGAAGGAAAATCCATAAAAGCCCCGGCTATGGACCAAGTATTATTATAGAAAAAACAGTTGTTAAGATTAATACCCTTGGCATATACCTCGATAGCCTGACTGCAATTTCTGAAAACTGAATTTGAAAT
>JAYURB010000032.1:0-4839 GCA_043756425.1 Bacteroidota bacterium | reverse complement strand
GTTTCATGTATTTAAAGCAAGGACAGGCGCAGTTACAGAACTGCATCATATAGACAATGTATTAATCCAGTATAAACTTGGAAGCAGCGCACCAACCCTTGGTCAAAATGTAAATATTACACCTACTGCAGCCGGAACGTATACCTATACAGTAACTGCTACTGATGCAGGTTCTAATTGCATTACTTCTTCAGCAATTGTAGTTACAGTTCTAAATCCTCCTGTATTAGCAAGTGTTACAGCTTCTCCTTCTACTCTTTGCTTGGGTCAATCCTCCACACTTACAGCTTTAACAAATGTTCCTGCTGCAGGATTCTCTAATATTGGAACTTCTACAACAACACTTTCGACAACAGGAAATCCTTATCGTTCGGGTCTTGGTCTAGGAAGCGATGTGAAAGGACAAATAATGGTTACGGCAAGTGAGTTACTTGCTTCGGGTTTCACAGCCGGTAATATTACCAGCCTTGGGTTTACCACAACCTCTGCAACAGGAACACTTTCTAATTTCACAATTAAAATGGGAGCTACAGCATTAACGGCAATACCGACAACGTTTGCTGTTACTCCAATGACTACAGTATTTAGCCAGGCTAGCTTTGTTCCTGTTGTTGGATTAAATACGCACACTTTCAGTATACCATTTTTATGGGATGGTTCTTCAAATGTTATAATTGAAATTTGCCAAACAAATAGCGTACTTGGTACCGTTGTGATTAGTGCATATTCAACATCCTACCTTTCCAATACATATGCAGGAGCAGTAGCTGCTTGTTCAGTTACAACAGGTACGACATCATCTATTAAACCGATAATGACTATTGGCGGTAACGTAATCGGCACCGGTGCCGGTACTGTGAACTGGACATGGAATCCGGGTAACCTTTCAGGAAATGTTCAGACGGTTACACCGTCTGCAAGTACAACATATACAGTTGTTGCCGAAGATCCGGTTACTTTATGTACATCCAGCAGCAGTGTAACAGTAGATGTTGTATCGGTTGCAAATCAACCGGTATCGGTTGCTACTCCATCCGTAATCTGCGGAACGGGTCCAACGGTTTTATCGGTATCGAACCCACAAGCAGGTGTATCCTATTCGTGGGAATCTTCTCCTACAGGTCTTGCAGGTTCGTGGACAGTAATCGGAATAACTACTACATTAACTACAGGTACACTTACTCAAGATACCTACTTCCAGTTATCAGCAAGTTGTGGAATAACTTCTGCAACTTCAGCAGCGATTCTTGTGTCAGTAGCAAATCCAAATATTTCATTGTTAAACGGAGCTACCCGTTGTGGAATTGGTCAGGTAACGTTAAGTGTATCAGGTAATGGAAGTTTCGATTGGTATGCAGCATCGACAGGAGGGACAGCACTTGCAACAAATACATCAACGTATTCACCTGTTATAGGAGCAACCAGTTCATACTGGGTTCAGGCTTATATTGGTACATGTCTTAATCCGTCAGGAAGACAGCTTGTTACTGCAATTTTGAATCCTGCTCCTGCTGTAAGCATTAATATAAATCCCGGTACAACTATTTGCAGTGGGACTCTTGTCACTCTTACCGCATCAAGTACGAATCCTGATTATTCTTATGGCTGGTCCACGGATGGAATCAATACAATTTCGACCGGAAACATATTTTCAGCTTCTCCGGCTTCGAATACTACCTATTATTTAAGCGCACTTGACAATTCAAGTGGTTCCAATGCGGGTTGTGCTTATCAAGTATCAACTATTGTTGTTGTAAATCAAACGCCTCCTGTTCCTGTTATATCGCCTTCGACACCATCAATTTGTTCAACCGGTGGTTGCACAAATTTAACTGTTTCAAATGGCACTGCTTCCAGTCCCGGAATAGTTACTATCGGTACAGGTACAGTAGTAAATGGAATTACTGCTTATCCTTCACCTTATGGACAGTTTTATGGTTCTTCACATGAGCAATATCTTGTTAAGGCATCTGAGTTGTCTGCTGCCGGACTTGTTGCAGGAAATATAAACAGTATAGCATGGGAACTTAATGCGGGTTATACATACGCTGCTCTTCAGAATTTCAAAGTAAGCGTAGGTCCAACAGCTCAAACGGCGCTTACAACAACTTTGATCTGTGCAGGATTAACAACAGTTGTTCCTTCCAGTACGTATACACCACCATCTGTTGCAGGTTGGGCAACTATTAACTTTACAAATCCTTTCTTATGGGACGGTATTTCTAATATTGTTGTAGATGTCAGTTTCTCGAATTGCAGTGTATGTAATGGAACCTCTTCCTGTACTACAACATTTACGGATAATGGCGCTGTAAAACAAACAGCTACATCGTTTGTCTCTACAGTTAATTTTCATGCCGATGCGAATTGTACAATAAACTCCTGTACACCATCTAATACAGGTACGACCTATAGTCAGCGGCCCAATGTCCAATTTTCAGGAACAGTTGGTTCTCCAATAACCTATACATGGAACCCGGGAAATTTTACCGGACTTACGTACAATGTTTGTCCAACTGCAAACACTTCGTATACTGTCGTTGCTTCAGTTCCTTCAGGTTGTACAAGTTCGGCTTCTGTAGTTGTTTCATATACGCCTATTCCTAATCCTTCAATTATTGCCGGTGGAACAACAAGCATTTGTCCCGGTGGCAGTGTAACCCTCGACGCAACAAATGCCGGTTTTACAAATTATAGCTGGAGCGATGGTGCAAATGTAGTTTCTACCAGTGGCAGCTTCGTTGCTTCTCCTTCGGTTACTACAACATATACTGTAACTGTTGATAATGGTGCCGCCTGCACAAAAACGACTTCACAGGTTATAACAGTTGCAACCCTACCTTCTCCTACAGTAACAGGCGGAGGAAGTCCAATTTGTGAAGGAAGTAGTGCTAGTCTAAATGCAGGTTCCGGATACGATTCTTACAGTTGGAGTGACGGTGTCAATATAGTTTCTACAAGCAATCTTTATGTTGCTTCACCTACGGTTACGACTACGTATGCTGTTACTGTTACTTTAAATAGTTGTTCGGCTACAAGCAGTGGTACAATAGTACTTGTTAATCCGAATCCTCCATTAGCAGCAATTACACCTGCTGGTCCGATAACACTTTGTTCCGACGGATCAAATTCGCCGCTAATATTAACAGCAGATATAACCGGTGCACCGGTGGGAGCTATAGTAGTATGGAATCAGGACGGTAATCCTTCAACTCCTACTATTTCAATAAACGCAGGTGATATTGATCTTTTGCTGAATGGCGGCACATTCGGGTATAGCTTCCAGGTTTCTGACCCGGTTACCAATTGCTATAGAACTTCTAATACTGTTACGGTAAATGAAGGCCCTTGCAGTGGTCCAACTCTTTATGCAAAGCTCTTCCTGGAAGGCTTTTATTCAGGAAGTGGTGATATGAATAATTCAGGAAGTGGTGGATGCCTTAATATTACCGGTGGGTCAGCGAATCCTTTAGATGCAGACAATGTAACACTCAGTGCTATGTCTTCTATTGCACCTTATAGTTTGGTTGAATCAAAAACCGGTTTATTAAAAACGAATGGTAGCATCAATGTTACATTTACGAATGCCGTTTCCATTGGAAGCTCATACTACATAAAAGTAACGCACCGTAATTCACTTGAAACATGGAGTGCTGCTCCTGTAATTCTTAGCACTACAAGTGCATTATCTCCTTACGATTTCACGAGCGCACAAACACAAGCTTATGGAAGCAATTTATCTGATTTGTTTGATGGCAATTGGGCTATTTTTAGTGGTGATATCTCCGATGCAAATACTGCTACAGTTGGTATTCAAGACGGCATTATCGAATCACAAGATTACGGTGATATGGAAAACGCTGTATATGTAACCCTGTTGGGTTATGTTACTGAGGATATAACCGGCGATGGTATCGTTGAATCTGCTGACTATGGCTTAATGGAAAATAACGTTTACTTTACTAGGGTTCTTCAGAGACCTTGATTCAATAATTGAGTTAAATATAAAACGGGACGTCACCATCATTTGGTAACGTCCCGTTTTTTATTTAGAATCTTTCATTTTTTTCATCTCCGAAGACCGGACAGGCACACTGTTTTTATTTGTTTTATTTCTTTCAAGGATGCGCAACAGTTACCCCAAGTTTAACATTATTTTCTAGCATGCTGAAATCAGAAGATTCAACTATATTATCACCTGTCAAATCAGCGTTTAAGTAGCCTGTTAAGAAAAGTTTTGCTTTCAATGAGAAAGCAGAAATATCAGCAGTATCTATAATTCCATTTTGATTTACATCGCCGCTGTAAAGAGCGAAAACTCCACCCCCCATATCTTTCAATTGGTTTTGATATGCTTTTGAAGCCAGATTAGTAAATGAATAATTAACAAAAGCACTGCTTAGCATGACCGGTATTGAACTCCAGGTTTCTATTGAATTTCTATGCTTGATGACAATGTAATAACTCCCTGCCACAATTTGAGGAAATGTAAAATTACCAACGCCGGCTGTACTTATTGTGCTTTTAGAACTGTAGGCAAGCGCATGGTTTGAATTGGGTATATGTAACTCTACGACAACTGTATCGCAAAGCAAAGGGTAAAGCACGGCATTAATGGAAGGCTTCATTACTCCGGCGCCTAAATAAAAACCCTGTAAATACATTTGAACATTTAAAGTCAATGAAAGATAATTTACACAGGACCCGGGAGCTGTAAATGGTTTAAACCATCTTAAACAATCCTGCTGGTAACTGAGCGTTTCTGCGCTGGAAACGTCTCTGCAAAGCCAGGCGCTCACATTGGTGCTATCCGGGCATCGTCTTGAAATTGCAAATCCT